>CAKSHG010000025.1 GCA_934456315.1 uncultured Oscillospiraceae bacterium
CGCCGGGACTGTTGATGTACAGCGTGATATCATCGCCGCACTCGCTGTTTTCGAGGTACATGAGCTGTTTGAGTACCTCGTTGGTGGTTTCAGCGGTCACCTCGTCAGTGAGGAATATGCGGCGCTTCTTAAGCAGCTCGTCCTCAATGGGCACCAGCGAGATACCCTTTACGGATTCCATAATAATATTGGACATAATTCAAGCTTCCTTTCTACTTCAGCAGTAACCCTATGTTCCTTATCAGCAACAGATCTAACGCGTTGATACTTCCGATTATACTGTCCCTGTATTCATCGATATCGTACCCGACATACCATACTTCCCTGATCGCGTCCCTGGCTTTTATGATAAAATCCCTCACGCTCATATTATCGGTAACATCGAATTTAGAGTATTTCATTGTCAGTATGCGCAGGACCTTATAAAGCTTGGGGCTGTACATGCTCATCAATGTCTGCACTGACACCGAAAGGAACCTCTTGATTTCAGGAATGGAGTCAGAGTTGAACAGCCCGAACGCGATACTCTGTATCACGCAGCATCTGCCAGTTTCATCGCCGGGTTCGCGCATCTGTTCTACTATGCCCAGTACGTCCTTGAGCGTCAGCTCCTCGAAGAATTCGTCGTCCCTGTCAGAGTACGATATGTTCCTCACAAACGAAAACGATCCTGACATTTTCTCAAGCAGAGTATACGGCACTTCCAGCAGGTCGTCCACTATTTCAGCGATCGTCGTCATGTCAGTGATCACGCCCTTTTCAGCAAGCGCTATTGTTTCTTTCAGCGATACTGTCATATCGGCTCACTCCTTTTCAGTGTTTTTTCATTAGGACGTTGGCGCCGCCCTGACAGTATTCAGCCGCCGTCAGTCGCTGTTGTCAAACTCTACGCCCTGACAACCGGGCGGTCCACAGACAAGTGCGCATAAGCAGCACATTATTCTTATAATCACACAATTCCGCAGCAGTCAACCAAACATCATCGGCAGCGGATCTTCGCCTGCCGCTTATCGGCTCTGTGGCTATATTATACAACACCTCATTTCTGCAAATCGTAAAATTTACGATAAAATATATCAAAAATCGCAAAAACATATTGACACCTCTATAAAATGCTGTTATAATTGATTTACCGGACATATCTCCGCCGGGGGAATACAACAAAGAGGTGACAGTATGCCAGATAGGACAGATAAGACATCAGCAATAAAAACACCAAAGGATTTTTATACGCATACAGGTTTTTTGAATCAGCGCTGTGACGAGATATACAGCAGACACGCCTTCATGAAAGCAGAGCTGAACAGGCTCTTTGACCTGTCCACCGGAAGAAGCACGCCGCTCGCGCACTATACGACCGATAAAAGCGGGAAGATATCCGAAAGAAAGGTACAGATGCTAATCAACCGCATCATGGAATGCTACGAGCGCGAATATATAGAAAGGCCCTCGCTTGAGAAATGGCACCAGGACTGCAAAGAATTCTACAAATGCTTTCTTTACTGCACTATCAGGGGATTCACCGCGAAGGTCCCGCTGGAATTCAATGAAACGCAGACGTTCAGTGATATAATAAGAATGGCGACAGATACTGATTTCCAGGCGAAGCATATCCTTGAGCAGGAGTTCAGCTCCAAAACCAGCGTATACCCGGACTGCACGGGATTTTTCGGCAGCATGTGCTACGCCTACAAGCTGCTGACCGGCAAAGATATATCAGATGAATTCACAGCTGCACAGCGCGCACTTATCCCGGAAGCCATTGATGAGTACGAGGATATGATCCAGCAGAACAGCGACTGGGAGGAGGAATACAGGACCCGCGAGGACGGTACTTTCATGACCGACGAAGAATTCGAGGAAGCACTGAAGGCCGAAACTCCGGAATACGAAGATATACCATACTCCCCGGAGGATCAGGAGCTTATCGAAGAACAGGAAAACTTAAAAAAGACCGCCGAAGCAGCAAAGGACAAATGGATCTCCGGACTGACGGACCCGGATAAATTCATACGCTGCTACAAACGCGCCCGGAAGCTCTGCTTCAAATATGGCGGATCGCTTGATATCGCCGATGATGTCACAAAGATGATCGACTGCTTTCTCTGCATAAATGGCGCGTCAGACCTCTGCGACAAGGAAACGGCTGTCGACACCATATATTACATCAGACGGGCGGCGGAAAACATTGAGAATTCCCGCAGGAAAAGAGGCTTAAAATGATAAATGAAATACGATCATCTGACAGCTTCCTTCTCATGCTGCTGTGGAAATACAGGGATTTCCGGAAAATAAGCAGATACAGCGAAAACCAGATCGATCCAAGGCACGAAAGAAACAAGTGCTTTATCTACGACTATCAGCGGGACGCAAGAGTTAAAAAGGCAGAGGAACTGGCGGCAGACCGCGAAATGCTCCTGACCTACTCCAGAAACCGCAAAAAGAACAAGTACATTCTGCTGGAAGCGATGGACTGCGCCTACAAAAACGGCGTCATCAGCGAAAATGAGTTCGTCAGGCTGTTCTGTGAGCTGACAGGCGAAAAGGGATTCAGCGCCGGCAATGCCGAGATGCTGATAAAGTATAAAAGAGCGTTTCTTTTCGGCTGCATCGATGATTATTTCATCAACAAAGGATTCAGCGTAGAAACCGGAAAAAAGAAAGACAATTTTACAGAACAGCCCGGAAGCTACACGAATGAGCTGGAAATGTGGTGCGAATACTGTAAATACGCCCAAAAGAACGGGATAGCGGTTTCCACGTCGGCCAGCGGACGTGAACTGAACGATGACTACGAAAAAGAATGCACAGCCCTGCTTGACACACTCAACACAAGCCACGCCGTTGAATCATTCGTGCCGCTTTATTTTGACGCCAAAAGCGGAGCCGGGATATATATTCTCGGTTCAAAGAACTGCCCTCCCGAAAACAAGCCGGAAAAAAGCTGCTGCGTATGCGTAACAAGCTTTTACAACATAGCGGGATTCGACGAAGAATGCCTGTCGCTTGACATGTCAAGCGTCATATTTCAAGGCGTTGCTGAAGCGTTTTCGTATTTTAAGGAAAATAACTTTATGTTTATGGAGGGCTACGGCCTTTTTAACAGCTGCGACGACCTAAGCGAAATAGCAAAGCCGTTCAGACAGTTCTATTATCAGGACCCCTCGCACAAGCCAAAATCCGAAATCAAAACGGACATAAGCCTAGGTATGGACCGTGCAGAGATAATTTCCAGAGCGAAAAGCAGCTTTAAAAGCATGTAAAAAGCAAATCGCCGACTGTATTACACAACGCATGAAAGGCGGGACCAACGTTCCCGCCTTTCATTATTTTATTCAGCGTTTTCTTAGAAGCTATCCAGAAAAACAGCGGTCAGACCGTCAAATAAGACGGTCTGACCTTATATCACGGCGCAACAGTTATCATAGGCTGCAGCTGTACTCCCGAAAGAGCCGCCTCTATCGTCTGCGGTATCCTGCTGAAATCGGATATCATTGAGAACGGTTTTCCAACCGGGTCGTCCTGGAAAATCGGCACGAAATAGAAATTGCGGTAATTGCGCAGCGTGCCTATGTTCTTTGCCGCACCCGCAAGCGCGTCATTCGTCGAAACAGCAATCACGACAGGACGCTGGTTCCTAAGGTGGCTTTTGACCGCCATGCAGACCGGTGTATCAACGATACCCGCGGCGAGTTTCGCCAGGGTGTTCCCCGTGCAGGGCGCAACAAGCAGCACATCGAACATCTTCTTGGGACCTATCGGTTCCGTAGTGGTTATCTCGTGGAGCACAGTCTTTCCGGTTATGTCGAAAAGCCTGGCGGCGTGCTCCTGCGCCCTGCCGAAACGGGTGTCGGTCGTATAGGCGCAGGTCGACATTATCGGAGTTATGTCGCAGCCGGCAGCCGCGAGTTCCGACAACGCCCGGAACACCCGCGAGAACGTGCAGAACGACCCGCACACCGCCGCCCCGACCTTCAGCCCCGAAAGTTTTGAAATGTCGGTCATATATAGTTACCGCCGTATTTCAGGCGGAGTCCTCCTTTCAATGGTTCCCGCAGACCTACGCACGGTCTGCGGAGATAACAGCCCGCGCGATAGCCTCGCCGGCTGTCCTTGGAGAGAATCTTCCCGGGAGCCCTCCCGCCGGAATATACTTGACGCCGGCGCTTTCCGCCCATTCCTTCTCGGGAGTTTCCGAGCGGGTAGCGAGTTCCATGTATACCGCGCCGGGGCGCATTCTCCCGAAGCATTCCGCAGGAAGTATCCCGGCGGGAACGGTATTTATCACATAGTCAGCGCCCGCCGCAGCAAGCACTGCAAGGTCGGTCGGGAGCGTGCACAGTCCGTCCAGCATTGCCATTTCACGCTGTACGGAGCTCCGCGCCGCGACAGTCACCCGGCAGCGGAAAGCCTGGAGCAGCCGCGCAAGATACCTCGCTATCCTGCCGTATCCTATCACGACGGCGGTGGAATCGAACAACGCTCCGTCGCAGCCGCTTATCAGCAGCGATATCGCTCCCTCGGCGGTCAGCAGCGCGTTTTTCAGCGTCAGTTCCTCGATGGACATGTAGTCCGTAAGCTCAAGCCCGTGCGTTTCGCACAGCTCCATCAGCCGTGGGGAAGCTCCCCCGGAAAAGACGTGCGCTCCCTCGTCGGCATATTCCGTGATAAGCTCCAACGGGAGAGGTTTTCCGGAAAACGGCGCATTGATATTTATCCCGTCACGGGAAAACGGCACCGGCAGCACTATGCTCCCGTATTTTCCCGCCGGTTCGTCAAAACAGCCGTCCAGCCCAAGCGCACTTACACTCCCGCTCCGGGAAATAAGCTCCGCAGCGAAGGTCATGCGCCTGTCGCCGCCGATAAACAGAATATCACCCATACCGCACCTCCAGAATCCTCTCCACTGTGGTCAGTACCATAATATGTATAACGAACCCCTCCGGTGACGAAATTTCAGAAAATAAACACTTGAAAATACAGCGTCAATGTTGTATAATAAAATCAGCAAAACTCATCGAAAAGGAGACGATAATATGAATATATGGCATGACATCAACCCTGACAGAATAACCCCCAACGACTTCATGGCGGTCATAGAGATCGAAAAGGGAAGCAAGAAGAAGTACGAACTGGACAAGCAGACAGGACTTATAGTCCTCGACCGTATTCTGTACACCTCCACCCACTATCCTGCAAACTACGGCTTTATCCCGCGCACTCTCGCGGACGACGGCGACCCGCTGGACGTTCTGGTGCTCTGCAACGAGCCGATAGATCCGCTGGTGCTGGTACAGTGCTACCCCATCGGAGTCATCACCATGCTGGATAACGGCAAGAACGATGAAAAGATCATAGCTATCCCGTTCGAGGACCCGACCTACAATGCATACAGAGGTATCGAAGCCCTCCCGAGCCACCTGTTCGAGGAAATGCGCCACTTCTTCTCGGTATACAAGCAGCTAGAGGGAAAGGAAACAGCAGTAAACGAGGTAATGGGTCAGAAGCAGGCCATAGAGGTCATCAAGCAGTGCATAAAGAACTACAACGACATCTACGGCGCGCAGCACCCCTACGAGCCCGAGCACACCACCCACGGTAAGAAGTGATGATACTGGCAAGTCAGTCGCCGCGCCGCCGCGAACTGTTGGGACTGTTCTGTCCGGAATTCGAGGTTATCCCGGCAAAGGGCGAGGAGATACTCCCCGACGGGATATCGCCGTGTGAAGCTGTAAAGCTGCTCTCAAAGCAGAAAGCGGAAGAAATATCCGCCCGGAATTTCCCCGACGGAAATATCCGCGATACCATCGTCGCCGCCGATACAGTAGTAGCGATAGACGGCGAGATACTCGGAAAGCCCCACAGCCCGGAACACGCAAAGGAAATGCTCCGAAAGCTGTCCGGCAGGAAGCACAGCGTTTTCACCGGAGTTACCCTGATAACCCCTTCAGATTCCGTGACATTCGCAGAGGAAACCCTTGTGGAATTCTACCCGCTCACAGAGCAGGAGATAGAAATCTACACTGCCTCCGGCGAGCCTATGGACAAGGCAGGCGCGTACGGCATACAGGGTAAGGGCGCCCTGCTGGTAAAGCGTATCGAGGGCGATTACTACAACGTAATGGGACTTCCCGCCGGGGAGGTCTACCAGCGCCTGAAAATGCTCGGCGTAATTTAAAAATCAAGGAGGGCTGACGCCCTCCTTTCAGCTTGTTGAAAAAACATCTTTCCCAGGCTGTTGAGAAAGGTACAGATGCTAGGAAACGCCATTTCGGCTAGGCTTTTTGCCTGCCGAAATGACGTTGACGACGCAGATGTGCCTTTATCGACAGACTGTAAGGAGGGCTGACGCCCTCCTTTTATTGTGCTATTTCCCCGAGGAGTATCATTGCCGCAAACTCCGCCATGCAGATATAGTCTGAACGTCCCCGGCGCTCGACCGGAAGCTCCATCGGCTCGCATATTCCGCGGAGCGTTTCCACTGCGCGGTTCAGCGAAAGCGTCAGCACCTCCCCTTTGTCGGAGGTCACGCTGACAGTGTTTTTAGCGCCTCTGCCGCAGGTTATGAGCTGCACCCCGCTGACGCGGTCAGCCAGTATATCAGCAGCGCCGTCGCCGTTTATCATAACTCCCGCAGCGCTGCTGACCAACGGAGTTTCCGCTCCCTCGCAGACTATGACGGCGCACTCCGCGCAGTCTACCCGGCTGACATGCGGGGCGCATATCCACCGCGCGCCTTCTGTCAGCATTTCACCGCCTACTACAAGTACAAATCCCATAAAAACACCCCCGAAAGTTATTTCGGGGGTTATTTTACGCCTGTCCGCGCTAATTATTCAGACCTGCCCGGAGCAAACCTCTCCATTATCCGCACCGCAGTCTTTATTCCGTCCACCGCCGCGGACATAATTCCGCCGGCATAGCCGCAGCCCTCGCCGCAGGGGAACAGGTTATCCGCGCATTCCGCATAGCCCGCTTCATTCCTGGGGAGCCTTACCGGAGAGCTGCTGCGCGTTTCTATCGCGGTCAGCACGCTGTCGGAATCGGAGAATCCCGGTATGCGCCGGTCAAAGTACTTCAGC
The DNA here is from genome assembly GCA_934456315.1 of uncultured Oscillospiraceae bacterium. GTDB lineage: Bacteria > Bacillota > Clostridia > Oscillospirales > Ruminococcaceae > CAG-115. Next base: position 7,083 of record CAKSHG010000025.1, read on the forward strand.
CCGTTTTTCAGCGGCTGGCTGACGTATTCCGGAAACAGCCCGTTCAGGTCGGCAGGCTCAACTCCCAGCGAGTACGTCGGATCGACCCTGCCCAGAGTGAAGCTGTTCCCGCCGGAGATGAATTCCCGGGTCAGCGCCGCAGGAGCTTTCCCGCCGCGCCCGAGATGGTACGCTTTCTCCTCCAGGCGGTGGATAAATTCCGCGCCGCCCAGCGGACCTCCGCCGAAATCCTCCGGAGCGACCGAAACCAGCACAGCGCTGTTGGCGTTCTTCCCCGCACGGTCGAAGTAGCTCATTCCATTAGTGACGACGGTGCCCGGCTCGCTCGCCGAGGCGACCACATACCCTCCGGGGCACATGCAGAATGTGTAGACCCCTCGCCCGTTGTCGTGATAGGAAAGCTGATATTCCCCGGGCGGCAGCGCCGGGTGTCCGGCGTACTTGCCGTACAATGCGTGGTCAATGTCGGATTGCAGATGCTCTATACGCGCACCAACGGAAAACGGCTTTGGAATGAGCGTCACGCCCTTTCCATGGAGCATTCTGAACGTATCGTGCGCAGAGTGACCGACTGCCAGCGCAAGAGCACCGCACGGGATATCCGCGCCGTTGACGCGGATACTTTCGACCTTGCCGGAACGCAGCTCCACGCTCTCCAGCGGAGAAAGGAACCGCACCTCTCCGCCAAGCTCCAGTACGCGGCGGCGGAGGTTCTTCACGACCCCGCGCAGCTTGTCCGTGCCGATATGCGGCTTTGCCTGGGTCAGGATATCCTCCGGCGCCCCGAACTCCACAAGGCGCTCCAGGACCCTGGAACACAGCGGGTCGCCGATACGGGTGGTGAGCTTTCCGTCGGAAAACGTGCCCGCACCGCCCTCGCCGAACTGCACATTGGTAGCCGGATTGAGCGCTCCGCCAGCCCAGAACCCCTCCACTGCGCGGATACGGCTGTCCATGTCCGCGCCGCGCTCCAGCACTATCGGTCTGTAGCCGAATTCGCACAGGGTCAGCGCGCAGAACATTCCGGCAGGTCCGAACCCCGCAACGTAAATATCGCCGCGCAGCTGCTCCTTTCCGGGATCGAACGTTAGCTCTCCCGGCTCATACAGCCGGACGTTCTGGTGATTTTCGGAAAGCCTGCGCTCCCTTGCCGGGTCGTTCATCTGAACATACACCGAGTTCACAAAGCATATCTCCCGACGGGCGTCAACGGAGCTTTTATACAGCTTTGCGGAGGAAAAATCCCCGCGCTTCAGGCGCAGCAGGGACAGCGCCTTTGCAACGGCGCTGTCTTTCGGCTCGTCAAGTGTTGTTTTTATCTGTGAGATGATTATTGCCATTTATCCCTCGTTAACTGACGTGGTGACTGCGCTGACGGTTATCTTGTAGCTTCCGACAGCCCAGCAGGTCTTTCCGCTGCTTCCGCTGATTATGATGGATACCGGCACGTCCTGTGAGCCGTCGTGCAGCGAGGTTGACAGCAGATTTGCAGTAACATAGAAGTCCGACGACGACAGCGCGCTGATATCCTCGGAGGGACCGATAACCGTCAGGGTCAGCTCCTGGGTTATCACGCTGACGTTCATATTGTCCGGCTCGTTGACGATGGTGATATTGCTTACCGGGAAATCCAGCTTGCTGTAATCCGCAATATCCCAGGTTATGCGGACGCTGTTTATGCCGGAAAGGTTCTTGTAGCCATCGGGAAGCTTTATCGGAACTGTCGAAACAGTCTGATTTATCCTGATATCCGTGAGGTTTATCGGGTCCTCAAGCTCAAGCTCGCTCAGATTGTTTATGCTTCCGTCAGGAGCCGCAACCATGATCGAAGTAGGCTGCATGGTATACCCAAGCGTATCGATGTCAAAATTCTGGGGAACGCCGGTGAACCTGAATTTCAGCGGCAGCTCTTTCTGTATCAGTATCGGGATATTCACAAGGACGCTGTCGGTGCTTAGTTTAACAGTGCTGTTATCCACGCGTGAACCGTTGCTCTTGTAGATGGTAAGCCCGGTCTTTACCTCGTGGCTCTCAAGAGTGGAGCCGTCGTAGGCCGCATTAGCCTCTACGCGGCTTATCTCGTCCAGCACGGTGACCGAACCGGTTATCGCCACTGTCGGAGGATTGGAGGTTATCTCGTCCACATAATAACCCTCGGGGAGGCTGATGTCAGGAGCGCTTGCTTCTATCGGGAACTCTCTGGTCGCTATCTCGTCGACTGTTATCGTAACTGCCATCTGGGTGTTTTCCAGCAGGGAATAGTCTATCTTATCATTCTTGCAGGATATCAGCACAGAAAGGTCGTAAGTACCCGCCCGGCGGACATTGGAAAGATCCAGCGCGGCAGTGAAATCCTCCGCCTTTAAATCGGAAATGTCGTAGCGCTTTCCGCTTATGCGGATATCCGTCGTGCCGGTGTATTCGCCGATTATCTGAAGGTTGTTGGACTTCATGAAATCCGTAGGCTCTGCCTCGATCGGTATCCCGATAAGGCTCTTGTCTATCTCCGGGAACTCGTTGACCGATATAACGAACCACGCCACGAATGCAAGGACCACGCTCACCAGCACTATCCACAGATTGCCGAAAAAGAACTTGGCAAGTCCCTTCATCAGCCCGATAAAGTGAAACGTTTTCTTGTTCTCTCCAACGGATACCTCCTGGGTATCCTTGCCGTCGTTGATATTGCCGCTCATTCTTCCACCTCGCCTTCATCGCTGCCGGACTGCTTTTTCTTCGACTTGCCCTTGACCTTTGTAGGAGCAGGCAGCGGCATTTCGTCGCGCAGTATTTTCAGCAGCCATTCCTTTGGATCGTATTCATTGGTCGAGCGCGTTATCTGACCTGATTTTGCAACTGATATCGTTCCGGTTTCTTCGGAAACGATGACTATAACTGCGTCGGAATTCTCGGACATTCCTATACCGGCACGATGTCTTGAACCAAGCTCCGGATCGATGTATTCGGGTCCCTGCTTATCCGGCAGCGGGAGAAAGCACCCGGCGGCGTATATCCTGTTGTTCCGGATTATCACGGCTCCGTCGTGGAGCGGAGATTTGTTGAAGAACAGGTTGCAGAAAAGCTCCGGAGAGGGCTTTGCATCAACCACCGTGGATTTTTCGATTATGTCTTTCAGCTTGGTCTTGCGCTCGATGACAATAAGCGCGCCGGTCTTTGTGCGGCTAAGCCTTTCACAGGCGTCGGAGATCGCCGTTATTGCCTCCTCGCGCTCAAGCACCTTCTGTGCGTCAGCCTTTTCAAAGTAAGCAAGGAACGGTATCCTTACCTTTGCCGTAGTGCCGACTTTCTCCAGCAGGCGGCGTATTTCCGGCTGGAATACCACGATTATGGCGATCAGTCCCCATTGCAGGAAGAAGTTCTGAAACAGGTACGTCATAACCTTGAGCTGCCCCAGCCATACGAACAGGTATAGCAGAGCAATAAGCCCGATACCTTTTAAAAGCTGCGTTGCCCGGGTTTCGCTCATGAATCTAATGATAGCGATGATCAGCAGCGACAGCAGAATTATGTCCAGAATGTCCGGAATAGTTATCGACATAAATACGCGCGGCGCAGCCACTATCATGTCCCAGATGTTATCCAAAATCATTCCCTCTTTTCTCAAAAAATACTATCTATAATATTATATCAAGATATGAAGATAATTTCAAGGGATTCTGCGAAAAATCAGCAGCTCCGGCAACAAAAAGGCACGGCGTTCCTGAAAAACCGTGCCTTGAGGGAATTTCCCCCGGATATCCTGTCCTTTATTGATCCTGTGAAGCGGCGGGATATTTCATTTCCACCGTGCTGCCCTCGCCGTTATGCCCTTTGTGGACGTATATCTGCGCGTCCTTAAAATGCTGCTTGATACCGTCGATATGGGTGACGATACCTATCATGCGCTTTCCGGCGCTGATGTTCTTGATAACGTCCAGCGACAGCGCAAATGTGGCACTGTCCAGCGAGCTGAATCCCTCGTCGATGAACAGCATGTCCGACTGCCTGCTGCCGCCCCTTTGCAGCGTATAATCCGAAAGTCCCATAGCCAGCGCGAACGAAGCCATGAACCGCTCCCCGCCGGACAGCGTGGAAACATCACGGCGCCGTGAGCTGCTGGAATTCTTATCTACCATATTGATGTCAAGACCCTCGGAAGCATTCGCCTTGACATTCTGTGTACGCAGCTCAAATTCATACCTTCCGTCGCTCATCTCCCGCAGACGCTGATTTGCGCGCTGGAGGACCCCTTTGAACATCTTCATCTGAATGAACGTTTCGAACGCGATACGCTCTGCTCCCTTGCCGCTTATCGCCTTCTCAAGCTTCGACAGGACTGCCTGGGTCCTTAGGCTCTCGCCGCCGGAGCTTACTATTTTTTCAAGCTCAGCTGCCGCTGCGTTAAGCTTGTCAAGCTCCTTTTCATATTTTATCAGCTGATCCCGGCTCTGTTTCAGTTCGTCGCTGAGTTCCCTTTCTGCCTGGTCGAACTGCTCCGTGCTCTTTATGGTGCGGTCCTCCGGCAGGTGCTGCTCGCATTCCTCCAGCCGCGCAGCCGCGGCGGAGCAGCGCTTTTCGTGCTCGGATATCTCCGAGCGTGATCTTTGCAGAACGTCTGCCGGAACTGTGTTCCTGACAAGTTCGTCCTCGCTTGCGAAACCGCAGCGCTGAAGCTCCGCCGCCAGCGTATCCTCCGCTGTGGAAAGCTCCTGCGCGAGCTGTGAAAGTCCGGATTCAAGCTGATCCCTGGAAGCGGCGGCGGACGCCGCATTCCTGCCAGCAGCGGAAAGCTCGTCGGCAGCGCTCTTTACCAGAGAGTCGATTTCCGCGCTGCGGGAAGCTTTTTCGCCCTTTTCGCTTCGCAGCCTGTCGGTATCCCGCCCCTCAAGTCCGGAGCGCATCTCCCTGACGGTAGCTTCCTCGGCGGCGTGACGGCTTTGCAGCGCGGATAGCTCATTAGACAGCTGCGCCTGGGCTTCCGCGAGGGAGGTCAGCCTGCCCTGCTGCTCCCTGATCTCATTTTCAAGCTTTTTCATGCTTAGCTGTGCTGCCCTGCATTCCTCAAGCCTTGCGGAGGAGCCGTCAATAAGCGCAGAGATCTCCCCGGACTTAGCCGCAACTGCTTCGTCTGCACCCGTTTCAGGGAATTCCGTTTCCATAAGCAGCGTGTATTCCCGGGAAACATTCGCCAGATAAGCCGAAAGACTGCCCTCCTTTTCAGCAAGTTTACGCTCCGAAGCCGATCTCGAAGAAGCCGCCCTCGCTGAAATCTCCTCTGCCTCGTCAAGCTGCTGCTGCGTCGGTATATCGTCCGTCCATTCTGCCGGGAATGGGTGCTCCGTAGAGCCGCACACCGGACACCTAACGCCTTTCTTCAGCTTGCTGGCAAGGCGAGCCGCCTCCCCGGCGTAGAATCTGGTCTGCAGCTCGGAAAAAGCCAGCGCAGCCAGATCCGCGGCGCGGGCTTTCTTCTCAAGCTCCGCGCCCGCCTGTTCGGATTCCCTGCGAAGCCCGGACAGCCTTTCCAGCCCGGCGGTCAGCTGCTTCAGCCGCTCCAGTGCCGCAGTATTCGCCTTTAGCGCTGATTCCGCCTCCGCTGTGCCGGACGCAGTCTGCCGTGCGGCTTCAAGCTCCGCCGAGCGCTGCTCCTGCGCCTTTTGGCAAAGCTCCTGCTCCGCCTGATTCTTCGTCACCGCTGACTGAGCAGAAACGATCCGCCGCTCGGTAAGCTGCATTTTCTTTTCCGCTTCGTCAGCCTGGCTGCACTTTTTCAGCAGCTCATCGAGCCTTGCGATATCCGCGGTAAGCTGCTCACGCTCCGGGGCAAGCCCCGCCGCCTGCTCCTGCTGTTTTTCCGCAGCGGCAAGGGCGGCGGCGGTCTGCTTTTCCTGTATAACCGCCGCAGTCAGGCGCTCCTGCGTTTCCTTGTAGTTCTTAGCAAGCTTTCTGCGCTGGTCGAGCGCCGGAGCTGCTTCGGCGGCAAGCTCGTGAAGTTTCAGCTGCGCGGTTTTGATTTCGTATTCCCCGCGCATTCCGTCGAGGCGCTGTTTTTCGGCGTTTGCCTTTTCCCATGCAAGTATCGCCGCGTTGCCCGACAGCGCGGCAGCCTTGAGAGCACTGTTCCGGCGGAGCTTCTCGTTGGTCGAATTGAACTGGCTTTCTGCATTATCCTTATACGCCGCACAGGCAACAGCAAGCTCCGCGATGCGCCCGGAATATTCGTCATGGTCGGACAGCGGATAGGTTTCATCGGCGGTGCCAAAGGTGTCGTTGAGCAGCTTATTGCATGCTCTGGCGGCGTCATTCACCTGTTTGTCAGCCGAATCCAGCCACGCCTTCACAACGTCTGAATAGCTCTCATAAAGCTGCGTGCCGAAGATATTGCGCAGCGTTTCCCGCCGCTGTACGGAATTCTCGTTGAGGAACTTATCAAACTCTCCCTGGGGAAGAATAGACACCCTGATAAACGAATCCCGATCGAATCCCGTGAGCATTTCCAGACGGCTGTTGACTTCCTTTACGCCCTTGTTAACGACCTCGCTCCTTGCCACATCGGTGAGCGTTACGCTGTCTTTCAGCATTGCGGCGGGCTTGTCCCCCACTGCACGGAGCGCCCGCGTGTCGCGGTGTATGAGGTAATCCCTGCCGTCCACGGCGGTAAAAAGCAGTTCAACGTAGCTCTTTTCCGATTTCCCGGTGTCCTGATTGCGGAGGGTGTCGTTTTTCCGGAGGCTGCCGCTTGGCTCGCCGTAGAATGCGTAGCATATCGCGTCGAATATAGTGGTCTTGCCCGCGCCGGTGTCGCCGCTTACAAGGAACACGCTCCCGGCGAATCTGCTGAAATCAATGGTGGTTTCCCTGATATACGGTCCGAATCTGACCATTTTAAGCGTCCTGATCGTCATTGTTACCCTCCTGTGCCGCAATTCCGGCGTTTTCTGCCGAAACAAGCTCCGGCGCCCTTGCCATGAGCTGCTTTTCCTCTCCCCTTGCTGCGGCTTCCTCGGTCAGCCGGAAAATGTTCTCGGCATTAGCCAGAAGCTCCGCAGTTACATCGTCCTTGGTAACTTCCTTGTAGAAATCGGTGAAATCCCTTGTAAAATCACGATTTTCTTCCTCAATTATATCTACGCTGCTTTCCGTCTTATCGCTGACAAAGTACAACCGCACCATATTCGGAAATTTCTCGCGGATACGCGCTCCGACATTCTCCTCGCCGTCCGTTTTGCTGACCCTGACATAGCAGTAATCGTCGCTGGCGGGGTAGCTGTCGGAAAGGATACGGCTTAGCGTATCATCAATAGTGACGAACTCATGCAGCGGCTGTATTTTCACGCTTTTCACCGTTACGCCGCTTTCATCTGCATCGATCACGTCAACGAACTTGTCCGGAGATTTAGCCTCCGTTGCAGAAAAGCACACCGGCGAGCCGCAGTAGCGGACGTTCTCCCCGACATTCTGTGGAGTATGCACATGCCCCAGGGCCGTGTAGGCAAATCCGCTGAACACGTCGGCGTCGACCGTTGCCTGCGTTCCGATCACCCTGTCATGCTCCGCGACCGCCTGATGAGCCACCAGTATGCACCGGCGATTTCCGGGGAGCCCCGCCTTTTCGAACACCCTTTTCAGCGCGTCGGTCATGGTGAGAAGCTCCTCGCCATACGCCGTGCTGACATCGGAAAGCGTGACATTCGGTAGCATTGCGATATCTATATCGCCGAAAGATTCCACCCGCAGCGGCTCCTCCTTCGAAAAGGGACGATTGATGTAGATACCGAGCCTTGACATGAGCTGCTCATTAGAGGAAAGCCGCAGCGGGTCGTCGTGGTTGCCGCTGCACACGAACACTTTCATACCAAGGTCGACCGCCTTGGTCAGCAGCCTGCCGTATATCTCCTCGGCACAGGCAGGGGGCTGCGCCTTATCGAAAACATCTCCTGCAATTATCAGCCCGTCCACCTTTTTTTCAGCGGATACCTCCCGGAAAATACGCCCGAGTATTTCAGAGAACAGCGCATGCTCGATATCCGCCGTGATATCAGTGTCGTACAGCGATACTCCGAGGTGGAGGTCAGAAATGTGCATTAATCTCATGTTTTGCTCCTTTTGAAATGACCCCCACTGTTACGCGGGGGTCAGGTTATTTACTTGCAGCTCTTGGCGGCGTTGACAAGCGCCTTGATGTACTTGGGATATTCCCATGTGAGGGTATTTCTGTGCAGCTGACCGAAGGTTTCGTTTCCGCTGCCGTATGCGTTGTTATCCCACAGGAATACCGGGATACCGTTGTCGCCGAATACTACCGGGAAGTACTCCGCCCATGCTATCCGGGAGGCAAGGTTGTTCTTGTTTACCGTTCCGCACTCGCCGATGATGACGCCGACGCCCTTGCTGATGAAGCGGTCGTAAAGCGTATCAGAAAGCCAGGTCAGCTCTCCGGTACTGTTCCTGTCGTTCTTGTCGAAGGTGGAGGTGCCGTTTTCGTTCATCGCGAAGTTGTACGGAGAATAAGCGTGTATCGAAACGATAACGCTGTCGTCCTCGGGAACCGTGAAGCCGTCAAGCGCAGACGCACTCGCTGCGTAGGTGGGTACCATCAGCGCGCGGTACTTGTTGTTTCCTCCGGTGGCGCGGACCGCCTGGACGAAATCCGCGTTCAGCTTGTTCACAACGCTTCTGCCCTCGGAATTGCCACCGTTCCACTCATAGTTCGTGTTTCTCCAACGGGGCTCGTTCATGCCCTCAAAGATAAGGCGGCTGCCGTAGTCACTGAATTCATTTGCGATCTGCTTCCAGAGATTCTTCAGCTTCTTAGATGTCGCCTTGTAGGTGTCCTCATAAGGATCGTTCCAGTCCTCGTGATGTACGTTCAGGATAACGTACATTCCCTCGTTGTATGCGTAGTCAACAACTTCGTGCACGCGCTCGAACCATTCCTTTTCAACATTGAGGTCCTTGTCCGCATGGTTGAACCAGGTCGTAGGGATACGCACTGCGTCGAATCCCGCCTCGCGGACGGTGTCGATAAGTTCCTTGGTAGTCCTGGGGTTGCCCCAGCTGGTTTCGCTGCCGGAGCCATTTCCGGTCGCGTCAAGCGAGTTACCGAGATTCCAGCCGATGGTTATCGCCTTGCAGAGCGCCACTGCGTCTACCGGCTCGGTGAGCACCTCGTTATCAACGAACGATGTGCTGCTATCCTGCTGCTGGAACGCACTGTTTATATTGTCCAGAGCCGTTCCCGGATTAGTTCCTAAGAGGGTGAGAGCGGTGATCACCGCGGTTATTTTTGA
>CAKSHG010000026.1 GCA_934456315.1 uncultured Oscillospiraceae bacterium
CGCTTAGCATGTCCCGCGCAGCTCTGCGAGCGACGGAGGTGTGCAAAAATGCCGGGCGGCGTCCGGCTGTTTTTTGCATGCTTATCCGTGTATTGTAGTGCACGGCAGCTTGTCGAAAAAATACTATCTCAGGCTGCCGAGAAAGGCGCAGATGCTAGGAATCCGCATAACAGACAGGCTTTATGTCTGCCGTTATGCGGAATGACGACGCAGATGTGCCTTTATCGACAGCCTGACGTTTTTTCTTTTCTGGAGGTCACGGGTAATGGACAGATTCGTTTACAGGTCGGGGGAAAAGCTTCGCTGCGGGTTCACGACCGGAAGCTGCGCGGCGGCTGCGGCAAAGGCGGCTGCGGCTGCCGTCCTGTCGGGAACCGCTCCGGAGCGCGTTGAGCTGCTCACCCCTAAGGGGATAACGCTGGATATCCCGGTGGAGCGCTGCGAAATCTCCCAGAGCTCCGCGCTGTGCTCCGTCATAAAGGACAGCGGCGACGACCCGGATATCACCAACGGCATCGAGGTCTGCGCCACTGTGGAGCTCACAGAAAGCGGCATTACGATAGACGGCGGCGAGGGAATCGGAAAGGTGACCAAGCCCGGTCTTGACCAGCCTCCCGGGGCGGCGGCGATAAACTCCGTCCCCAGGAAGATGATAGCGGCTGCGGTATCCGAAATCTCGGAACATTTTGACTACCACGGCGGATACCGGGTAGTGATATCCATTCCGAAGGGCGCTGAAATCGCCGCAAAGACCTACAACCCGCGCATGGGCATAGAGGGCGGTATATCCATCATAGGAACCACCGGGATAGTCGAGCCGATGAGCAATTCCGCACTGGTGGACACTATCCGGCTCGAAGAACGCATGCGCCGCGAGGAGGGCTGCCGCAGCCTGCTGCTGACCCTCGGGAACTACAGCCAGAGCTTCATTCAGCGGAACATGCCGTTCGCACTGGACAGGTGCGTTACATGCAGCAACTTCATCGGCGACGCGATAGACGCGGCGATGGAATACGGGTTCGAACGGATACTCATCATCGGTCACATCGGCAAGATGGTGAAACTCGGCGCGGGAATAATGAACACCCACTCCGCACAGGCAGACGGCAGAATGGAAGTTCTGGTCACCTGCGGGCTGCTCGCCGGAGCCGACCCACAGACGCTGATAAAAATAACAGACTGCGTTACCGCAGACGCGGCGATCGCGCTGCTGAAAGACGCGGGGGCACTCGAAAAGGCGATGGAAATTCTCGGTCAGCGCGCGGAATACTACCTCTCGGCAAAGGTGAAGAATACCGTCCCCATCGGCGCGGTGATGTTCTCGGACAAGTTCGGGATACTGGTAAATACGCCCTCCGCCGGGGAGATAATGAAGATGATTTCGGAGGAATACAATGGTTGATTTCGTAGGCGCTGGCTGCGGCGCAAAGGACCTGATAACGCTGCGCGGGCTGAAGCTCATTCAGCAGGCGGACGTCATAATTTACGCAGGCTCGCTCGTAAATCCGGAGCTGCTGGAATACGCAAAGCCCGACTGCGAGGTGCACAACAGCGCGCTGATGACCCTCGACGAAGTGATTTCCGTTATCGCCTCCGCAGAATCCGCCGGAAAGCGCACCGTAAGGCTCCACACCGGCGACCCCTGCCTTTACGGCGCGATACGCGAACAGATGGACAGGCTGGACTCGCTTGGTATCGAATATGCAGTCTGCCCCGGGGTCAGCAGCTTCTGCGGAGCCGCTGCGGCGCTCCGTGCGGAATACACCCTTCCCTCGGTCAGCCAGACCGTGATCATAACCCGCATGGCGGGGCGCACTCCCGTCCCGGAGCGGGAAAGCATCGAATCCCTCGCGGCGCACGGCTCCACGATGGTGATATTCCTAAGCACGGGAATGCTGGAGGAGCTTTCCGCGCGGCTCGTCCGCGGAGGTTACTCCGCCGGCACCCCCGCCGCGATAGTTTATAAGGCAAGCTGGCAGGACGAAAAGGTCTGCCGCTGCACAGTAGGAACTCTCGCAGAAACTGCGGTGAAAAATGACATTCGCAAAACTGCGCTGATAACCGTCGGGAACTTTCTCGGAAGTGACTACGAGCTTTCAAAGCTCTACGACAGCAGATTCTCTACAGAATTCCGCGCAGCCAGAACAGAAAAGGGACAGCCATGAAAGCCGCTGTATTTTCAGTAACGCAGCGCGGCGCAGAGCTTTCAGGGCGCATTGCGGACGCGCTTTCCCCGCGCTGGGAGGTCACGCGGTTCTGCTTTGAAAGGTACCCGGCAGACGGCACAGTCCCGTTCGGGAATCTCCCGCAGAAAGTCGCGGAGGTTTTTCCGTATTCTGACGCGCTGGTGTTCGTCTGCGCCTGCGGGATAGCGGTCAGGGCAATCGCTCCGATGATACGATCAAAGCAGACCGACCCAGCCGTGGTGGTGTTGGACGACTGCGGGAAGTTCGCAGTATCGCTGCTGTCCGGGCACATCGGCGGCGCAAACCGGCTCACTGAAATGATCGCCGAAGCAGTCGGAGCGCAGGCTGTGGTGACGACCGCAACGGATACCGGCAGGAAATTCTCGCCGGACTGCTTCGCGGCGGCAAACGGACTGTATTTTGAAGATTTCAGCGCCGCAAAGGAGATCGCCGCAGCGGTACTGCGCGGTGAAAAAATAGCGCTTAACTCTGACATTGAATGCGTTAACATTCCCACGGAAATAATCTGCGGAAAAACCGGGAAATACGGTATCCGTATTTCCGGCGAAATGTCGGAAAAGCCGTTCGGGGTAACGCTGAACCTGGCTCCGAAAAACATCGTACTGGGCGTTGGCTGTAGAAAAAACGCGGAGTTTTCCGCGCTGAAATCGCTGCTGGAAAGCGCACTCTCGCCAACGCAGATAAAGCGTATCCGCGAGGTCGCAACTATCGACCGCAAGGCGCACGAGCCGTGCATTCTAAAACTCTGCGAAACGCTGGAGGTCCCGCTGAAAACCTACACGGCGGAGCAGCTTTCAGAGGTCCCCGGCAGCTTTTCAGCGTCGGAATTCGTTGAAAAAACCGTAGGCGTAGGGAACGTCTGCGAGCGCAGCGCAGCACTCGGAGGAAATACGCTCATCATAGGAAAAACAGCCGCAAACGGCGTGACCGTTGCTGCGGCGGAAAGGAACGTGCTGATAGATTTCAGCCGGAAACAGGAATGAAACTTTATATAGTCGGAATGGGTGCCGGAAACGCCGGAGGAATGACCCTGGACGCGCAGTCCGCGATACTCGGGAGCGACATCGTAGTCGGCTACACCGTATATGTGGAGCTGCTGCGCGGTATATTCCCGGATAAAAACTACCTCGCAACAGGCATGAAAAGCGAGGTGGAACGCGTCAGAACAGCGCTGGAGCAGGCACAGAGCGGAAAGACGATCGCCCTAGTTTGCAGCGGCGACAGCGGCGTGTACGGAATGGCAGGGCTTGCGCTGGAGCTTTCGGTGGAGTTCCCCGGAGTTGAGATCGAGGTCGTGCCCGGAGTCACAGCCGCGCTTAGCGGAGGGGCGCTGCTCGGCGCGCCGCTGGGTCATGATTTCGCAGTGATCAGCCTTTCCGACCTGCTCACTCCCTGGGAGCTCATCGAAAAACGGCTTCGCGCTGCCGCTGCTGGGGATTTCGCGATAGCGCTGTACAATCCCTCCTCGAAAAAACGCGCTGACTACCTCGCGAAAGCCTGCGATATCCTGCTCGAGCAGAAGTCCCTTGATACCGTCTGCGGCATCGCGCGCAACATCGGTCGGGAGGGCTGCTCATATCAGATCCTGACGCTTGGGGAATTGCGCGATACTTCTGTCGACATGTTCAGCACGGTGTTCATCGGGAGCAGTACAACGCGCCGGATAAACGGCAGAATGGTCACTCCGAGGGGTTACAGAAATGTCTGAAATTCTCATTTTCGGCGGCACGACAGAGGGCAGGCTGCTCGCGGAATTCTGCGCGGAAAACGGGATACGCGCGGCGGTCAGCGTTACTACTGACTATGGCGCGGGGCTTCTCCCGCAGTCGGAAGCTATCCGCGAACTGGTCGGGAAGCTCGACGAACAGGATATATGCGCGCTCCTCAAAGGCGGCGGCTATTCCATGGTGATCGACGCGACCCACCCGTTCGCACGGAACGTTTCCGCAAACGTCAAAACCGCCTGTGATGAAACCGGGATACGCTATATCCGCCTGCTGCGCGAGGAGGGCGGAACTTCCTGCGGAAAACTTTTCAACAGCATTTCAGAAATTGTTGAATACCTGAACCTTAGCGACAAAAAGGCGCTGATAACCACCGGCGGAAACTCCCTCGCTGAATACACGAAAGTGCGGGATTTCCAGACCCGGCTGACTGTGAGGATACTCCCTGCGGTGGGCGCTGCGGAGCGCTGCGCGGAACTCGGATTCCCGCCGGAGAACGTGATACTTGAGAAAGGTCCGTTCACTGTTTCGCAGAACGTTGCGCACATCAGGCGGTCCGGCGCGGAGATCCTCGTAACCAAGGAAAGCGGCGCAGCCGGAGGCTTCCCGGAAAAGGCCGAAGCGGCAGAGCAATGCGGAGCAGAGCTGTTAACGCTGCGCCGTCCGGCGGAGCAGGGCTACTTGCTCGAACAGGTGAAAAAGTACCTTGAAACGGAGATAAAATGAAAAAAGTCAACATCATCGGGATAGGAATGGACGGGCGGGAAACCCTCACCAGTCAGGCGGCTGCGGCAATCGGAGCCGCAGACTGCCTTATCGGCGCGAAGCGCATGCTGGAGCCGTTTTCCGGGCTTTCAAAGCCGACGTTTACAAGCTGGAACAGCGCGGAGATCTCCGAATATATCCAGAACTCGGAGAGCGACAGCTTTGCCGTTCTTATGTCCGGTGACTGCGGGTATTTCAGCGGAACCGAGGGGCTGCTGAAAGCGCTTCCGGAGAGCGTTCAGGTGGAAGTCACAAGCGGTATTTCCTCCCCGGTCTATTTCTGCGGAAAGCTACGGATACCCTGGCAGGATATCCCGACCGTGAACCTCCACGGAGCGACCTCGAACATTGCCAGGAACGCCGCAGGACATCGCAGATGCTTCTTCCTGCTCGGGGGCAGGACAGGCGCGCAGGAGGTCTGCAAACGCCTTTGCGAATACGGTCTGGGCGACATCACCGTACACGTCGGGGAACGCCTGGGCTATCCCGATGAGCGCATTACATCAGGCTCTGCCGCCGGGCTTATTGATATCGCCGCCGACCCGCTTTCGGTCCTGCTGACCGAAAATCCGTCGCCGGAAACCCGAATTCGCTCGGGGATACCGGACGAGGAATTCACCCGCGGCAAGGTCCCGATGACGAAATCGGAAGTGCGTGCGCTGGTCGTATCCAAGCTCGGTATCTCCACTGACGAAACAGTCTGGGATATCGGCTGCGGGACCGGCTCGGTTTCCGTTGAAATGGCGCTGCAATGCTACAACGGAACTGTGTATTCAATTGACATCAAACCAGAGGCAGCCGAACTCACAAAGCAGAATTCAGTGAAGTTCCACTGCGACAACATCATCGTGAAAACCGGGTCTGCACTGGAAACCCTTGCGGACTTCCCCGCCCCGGACAAGGTGTTCATCGGCGGCTCCGGCGGCGAACTGCGCGGGATCATTCCTGCGGCACTCGGGAAGAATCCGGAGGTTAAAATCGTCGTCACTGCGGTTTCGCTCGAAACGCTCAGCGAAGCCGCAGAAACGTTCGCCGAAAACGGAATGAATGCGGAAATCACGCAGGTCGCGATTACCAGGACGCGCCGGCTCGGAAGCCACACGATGCTTTCCGCAGAAAACCCTGTGTTCATCATAAAAGGAGCGAAACAATGCGCAGAATAATGATCGCCGGTACCAACAGCGGCTGCGGAAAAACCACCGTTGTCTGCGGGGTTTTGCAGGCTCTTGTGAACCGCGGACTGCGGGTCGCGTCGTTCAAATGCGGTCCGGATTACATCGACCCGATGTTCCACGAAAGCGTTATCGGGACAGATTCGCACAACCTTGACGGCTACTTCTGCGACGGGAAAATGCTGCGGCGGCTCCTCGCCGATAACAGCGCGGGTGCGGACGTTTCCGTTATCGAGGGCGTGATGGGATTCTATGACGGAGTAAACGGCAAAGCCAGTTCCCATGCGGTTTCGCGTGAGGTCGACTGCCCCGCCGTCATCGTCGTCGACTGCAAGGGAATGAGCACGTCCATCGGCGCGGTGATGAGCGGATTTCTGAATTTCCGTAAGCCGAACAGCATTGCAGGGTTCATCTTCAACCGGCTTCCGGCGCAGCTTGTTACAGAAATAAAATCCCTCTGCGGCGAATGCGGTACCGAATTCCTGGGGTACTTCCCCAACTGTCCCGAAGCCGCACTGGAAAGCCGTAGGCTGGGTCTGGTGACTCCCGACGGAGTAGCGGAGCTGAAGAAAAAAACACAGCTCCTTGCGGAAAAAGCGGAACAATTCATCAACTTGGATAAACTCCTGAAAATGTCAGAATGCACACAGCTTTCCGACATGGCGGAGCTTCCGCCGTACCAGGCAAAGCGTGCCAGGATCGCGGTCGCGCGGGACGCTGCATTTTCGTTTATCTACAGTGACAATATCCGGCTGCTGGAGCGCCTGGGAGCTGATATTCAGTACTTCTCCCCGCTTAGTGACGGGGAAATCCCGGAGGGTTCCGACGGGCTTATTCTGTGCGGGGGTTACCCGGAATCATTTGCGGACAAGCTCTCACAGAATGTTAAAATGCTGAACTCGATTCGGAATAGTATCGAGCATGGTATGCCAGTTATCGCGGAATGCGGAGGATTCATGTATTTACACGAAACACTTGTTTCGGAATCCGGAGCGGAGCATAAACTTGTCGGCGTAATTCCCGGACGAACCTTTTCCACGCCGAAATTGCAGCGATTCGGGTATGTCAGGCTGCATGCAAACGAAACCAGTCTGCTCTGCGAAAAGGGCGGAGAAATTCCGGCTCATGAATTCCACTACTGGGACAGCGACAGCTGCGGAAACGGATTCACCGCCGTCAAGGAAAGCACGGGAAGGCGCTGGGACTGCGTACACGCTTCCGCGACCATGTACGCGGGATTCCCGCACCTGTATTTCTGCGCGGATATCCCCGCTGCCGAAAGATTTGTGAAAGCCTGCGCAGAATTCGGAGGAAAAAATGACATTTGACAAAGCAGCTGAATCTGCTGCGAAACACCACTGGAACAGTATCGCAAAGCCGCTTGGCGGGCTTGGTCTGCTTGAGGACATGATATCAAAGATCGCAGGAATGCGCGGCACTCCAAACCTGTCGCTGAACCGCAGGACCGCTGTCATAATGTGCGCGGATAACGGCGTTGTCTGCGAGGGAGTGAGCCAGTCCGACAGCAGCGTGACCGCCTCGGTCGCGAAAGAGATCGCGCTCGGACGCTCGAGCGTGAATCTGCTCGCCGGACAGTTCGGAGCGGAAGTCATCGCAGTCGATATCGGCATGTGCGCCGACGTTGACGACCGCCGGGTGCTCGGCCGGAAAATCGCATATGGCACCGGGAATATTTCCGCCGGTCCCGCAATGACCCGGGAACAGGCGCAGAGCGCCGTAAATGCAGGTATACAGCTTGCCCGTGAGCTTTCGCAGAACGAAACCGACATCATCATCACCGGAGAAATGGGGATAGGAAACACCACCACATCGGCGGCTGTCGCCTCTGTTATCCTCGGGATATCGCCGGAAAGAGCCGCAGGCCGCGGCGCAGGGCTGGACAGCGCCGGGCTTTCCCGGAAAATAGACGCTGTAAAGCGCGCTATCGCAGTAAATCAGCCGGACAGCAGCGACCCGTTCGACCTGCTCTCAAAGCTTGGCGGTTTTGACATTGCGGGAATGACCGGACTGTTCCTCGGCGGCGCCGAATGCGGGATACCCGTCGTTATTGACGGAGTGATATCCGCTGTGGCGGCATGCCTTGCGGAGATGGCAGCGCCGGGCTGCCGGGATTTCATGCTTCCGTCGCATGTTTCAAACGAACCAGCCGCCCCGCTGCTGCTGGAAAAGCTCGGTCTGAAAGCCCCGATAACAGCGGGATTCCACCTCGGCGAGGGAACCGGAGGAGTCATGCTGCTGCCGCTGCTGGACGGCGCTCTCGCGGTCTACAACGGCGCCCACAGCTTCGACGACATGGATCTGGAAAGGTACAAGGAATTAACATGATAACACTGCTGACCGGAGGGTCAAAATGCGGAAAATCCTCCATCGCGGAGGGGCTGCTGAACGGATCCTCCGGCGAAAAATACTACATCGCGGCAATGGAGCCATACGGCGAGGAAGCGCAGCGCGCAATAGCGCGTCACCGCGAAATGCGCAGCGGAAAAGGATTCCGCACGATAGAACGCGCGCGAAATCTTGACACGCTGAAGCTGCCGGAAACAGGCGGTCACTGCTGCGCGCTTCTGGAGTGCCTGACAACTCTCTGCGCCAACGAAATGTTCACGCAAACCGGCGTCACCGACCCGACTGAGAAGATAATCTCCGGGCTGAAAAACCTGTCAGGTCAGGTCGGGAAGCTCGTAATAGTCACCAACGAGGTCGCGTCTGACGGGGTGGATTACCCCTCCGAAACCATGGATTATATCCGCATAATGACCCGGCTGAATGCAGCCGTCGCGGAGCTTTCAGACACTGTTATAGAGTGCGTCTGCGGGATACCGCTGACGCTGAAGGGAGCGCCGGAATGATAGTGCTCAAATCGCTTGCCTGCGCTTTTCTGATGTACTCCCGGGTACCCATGCCGCAGGTCGAATGGAAAGAGGAAAACCGCCGTTATTCCCTCGCGCTGTTCCCGTTTGTGGGGGTGGTGACCGGCGCGCTGCTGGTTCTGTGGACGTACCTCTGCGGACTGCTGAACGCCGGAAAATGGCTTTACGCAGCGGTCTGCTGCATTATTCCTGTCCTGGTGACCGGAGGTATCCACGCTGACGGATTCTGCGACGTAACAGACGCAAGATCGTCGTACTCACCACGGGAAAAAAAGCTGGAGATCATGAGCGACCCGCATGTCGGCTCGTTCGCTGTTATTTACACGATACTTTATTTTCTGCTGCAATTCGGACTGTTCACTGAAATTGACGGCATACGCGCTGCGCTTGTCCCCGCATTCGGATATGTGCTCTCCAGAGGGCTAAGCGGACTTGCTGCTGTGACGTTCCGCTGCGCAAAAAAGGACGGGACCCTACAGAGTTTCGTAAAACCAGCCCACAGGCGAAAATCAATTATAATTCTGACATTCGAAATAATTCTTGCAGCAGCCGGAATGGTCCTGTCAAATCCGGTCTGCGGAATTGCCGCAGCTGCGGCGGCGGGGCTGTCGCTGCTGATATACCGTATCTCGTCGTACAAAACGTTCGGTGGGATAACCGGAGATACGGAGGGACATTTCCTGCAAATATGCGAACTTGCGGAGCTTGGTGCGGCTGTGCTCGCCGGGCTTGTTCAGGAGGTATTATGACACTTATTACAGGCGGAGCATACTCCGGCAAAACGGATTTTGCAATGCGGGCTTTTTCACTTGGATCATCGGAAATTCTTGACGGCGCGGAATGTCCGGAGGAGCAGATCTTCACCTGCCGCGCTATAAGGAATTTTCACCTTTTCGTAAAGCGATTCGGCGCGGAAAACGGCTCTGAACTCGCCGAAAGGATCCACGCGCTCAACCCGGATATCCTCATAATCACGAACGAGATCGGCAGCGGAATAATCCCCATGGAACGCTCCGACCGGAGATGGCGCGAGGAAACGGGACGCGCCTGCTGCGCCCTCGCGGGGTTCTCCGAAACCGTGATCAGAATGTGCTGCGGGATACCCACTGCGATAAAGGGGGAGCTGCCGTGAGAATTCACCTGATACGACATGGAATGACCGCCGGAAACCTCGAGAAGCGCTACATCGGCAGGACGGACGAACCGCTTTGCAGCGAGGGAATATCGGCGCTTCAAAGCAGGAGCTACCCTGCCCCGGGCACGCTGATATGCAGCCCGATGAAACGCTGTATTCAGACCGCGCAGGTGATTTTTCCCGGGTCCGAGCCGCAGATCTTCACGGAGCTTCGCGAGTGCGACTTCGGCGATTTTGAGGGGAAAAATTACCGCGAACTGGACGGAAACGCCGACTACCAGCGATGGATAGACAGCGGCGGGACGCTGCCATTTCCCGGCGGGGAATCTCCGGAGGATTTCCGGGAACGCTGCTGCGCGGGATTCCTGCGGGCGGTCAGCGAAAATCCCGGCTCGGATACGCTGACGTTCGTGGTCCACGGCGGGACGATCATGTCGGTGATGGAACGCTTCGCGATCCCACGGCGCGGATATTACGACTGGCAGTATCCGAACGGCTGCGGCTGTTCCTGCGAATTTGATGGTAAAATATTGACACTTATCTCGGAGTTAAAATGAAGATTCTTATTGCTGTTCTTCCACTATTGGCGGGATTCCTGCTTGACTGCATTCTCGGCGATCCATATTCGCTGCCACACCCGATAAGGCTCATCGGAAAGCTGATTTCAGCGCTTGAAAAATGGGTCAGGAAAACGTTTGAAAACAGCCTGGTGACTGGCGGGACAGTGCTCTCACTGATAGTACTTCTGTTATCCACGGCAGTACCGCTCGGGCTGCTTATTCTGTGCTACAGAATCAACATCTGGCTAGGTACAGCGGTTGAGAGCATACTGTGCTACTACATGCTTGCAGCACGCTGCCTGCGAAACGAGAGCATGAAAGTTTACCGCGCTTTCCTCGAAAATGACACCGAAAAGGCGCGGAAAGCAGTTTCAATGATAGTCGGCAGGGACACGAAGCCGCTCGACCGGAATGGGATAATCCGCGCGGCTGTCGAAACCGTAGCGGAAAACACCTCCGACGGAGTGACCGCACCAATGCTGTACATGGGGCTTGGCGGCGCGCCGCTGGGGTTCTTTTACAAGGCGGCGAACACGATGGATTCCATGATTGGCTACACCAGCGAAAAGTACATCAAAATCGGCAGATTTGCCGCAAAGCTCGACGACGTGCTGAATTTCATTCCGTCAAGGCTCACTGCACTGCTGATGATTCTATCCGCAGGTCTGCTGAATTTTGACATCAAAAATGCGTGGAAGATATGGCGGCGCGACCGCCGCAATCACGCCAGCCCGAACTCCGCACAGACCGAGGCGGTGTGCGCCGGTGCGCTTGACGTGCGGCTTGCCGGCGACGCATATTACTTCGGTGAGCTTCACAAAAAGCCGTTCATCGGCGACGATATCCGCGATATCGAAAACGAGGATATCTGCCGCGCGAACCGGCTGATGTACTGCACGTCGGCGCTCATGCTGATGATCTGCGCGGCGCTCCGCGCGCTTATATGGGGGTGGATCCTTTGATTACCTACAGTCACGGCGGCGACGTATATTCCCGCCGGATTGAGCACGATTTTTCCGCTAATATCAATCCACTGGGGCTTCCGGACGAGGTGCTCTCGGAGGTTTCACAGTCGCTGTGGCACTGCGACAACTATCCCGACCCGCACTGCCGGGAGCTGATACGCGCCATATCCGAGCGGGAGTGGTTTCCCTCCGGAAAGATCGTCTGCGGGAACGGTGCCGCAGATCTGATATACCGTATCGTTTCGGCATTGGATCCGCGCCGTGCGCTCGTCTGCGCTCCGACATTCAGCGAATACGAAAAGGCGCTCACTGAGCACGGCTGCGAGGTTCAAAGGTACTATCTCAAACCCGGGAACGGATTTAAGCTAACAGCTGAAATTCTAGGTAATATAACGCAGGATATTGACATTCTGTTCCTGTGCAACCCGAACAATCCCACCGGGACAACTATACCGCAGAAACTGCTCAAACGCATCATCGACAGGTGCGGTTCCACCGGAACTTTCCTGGTTATCGACGAATGCTTTCTGGATTTCGTAAAGGGAGGCAGCGAGCTTTCCGCCAAACAGCTGCTGAACGACAATTCAGCAGTCCTGAAAGCGTTCACGAAGATTTTTGCAATGCCCGGGCTGCGGCTTGGCTACGCGCTTTTCGGCAGCGAAAAATTTGCCGAAAAGGTTGCCGGAACGGGTCAGGCGTGGAGCGTTTCCACACCGGCACAGGCGGCTGGAATCGCCGCTCTGAAAATGGAGGGCTACGTTGAAAAAACGGTGGAGCTTATCCGCACGGAGCGCGAATTCCTGACCTCCGGACTGCGCTCGATGGGTCTGGAAGTTATCCCGTCGGAAGCGAATTTTATACTGTTCCGCTGCGGGAAGCCGCTGGACGAGATCCTGCTGGAACGCGGAACAGCGATCAGGAACTGCGAAAACTATCACGGACTGGAACGCGGCTGGTTCCGCACTGCGGTGCGGCTCCACGAGGAAAACGCGCTGCTTCTGGCGGCAATACGGGAGGCACTCAATGGCTGTGGCTAAATCAATAATGATACAAGGCACCATGTCCAACGCCGGAAAAAGCCTTATCGCGGCGGCGCTGTGCAGGATATTCCGGCAGGACGGCTACTCTGTCGCGCCGTTCAAATCGCAGAACATGGCGCTCAACTCCTACATCACTGCGGACGGTCTGGAAATGGGCAGGGCGCAGGTAATGCAGGCGGAAGCGGCGGGCGTAGAACCCTCCGTGCTGATGAACCCGATACTTCTCAAGCCTACAAGCGACATCGGCTCGCAGGTGATAGTCAACGGCGAGGTCGTCGGAAATATGCGTGCGATGGAGTATTTCCGCCGCAAGCGGGAGTTCATTCCGCAGATAATGGACGCCTACAGCACGCTTTCCGCGCAGCACGACATCATAGTCATAGAGGGCGCCGGAAGCCCGGCGGAGCTTAATTTAAAGGCTGACGACATCGTGAATATGGGCATGGCGAAGCTCGCAAAATCTCCAGTACTGCTGGTCGGCGACATCGACCGGGGCGGAGTTTTCGCGCAGCTCATCGGCACCGTAAAGCTGCTCGAGCAGTCGGAGCAGGACATGATAAAAGCGCTGATAGTCAACAAATTCCGCGGCGACCGGAGCATATTCAAAAGCGGCGTGGAAATACTTGAACAGCGCAGCGGAAAGCCTGTCGCGGGCGTTGTCCCTTATGTCCGCTGCGACATCGAGGACGAGGACAGCCTGTCCGCGAAGCTCGACAGCCATACCGCCGGGCTTGTCGACATCGCCGTGATACGTCTGCCGAGGATCTCGAATTTCACCGATCTGGACGTATTCTCGCAGTACAGCGGGGTTTCCGTCCGCTATGTCACCAAGCCGGAGCAGCTCGGCGCCCCCGACCTGATAGTTATCCCCGGAACGAAAAGCACCATCTCCGACATGAAATGGCTTCGTGAATGCGGGCTTGAAGCCGCGCTCAAGAAATCCGCCGCAGCGGGTACACTGATATTCGGGATATGCGGCGGCTATCAGCTGCTCGGGGAGGTCATATCCGACCCGGAATGCTCCGAGGGCGGCGGCGAGATACGCGGTCTGGAGCTGCTTCACGCCAGGACCGTGTTCACCTCGGAAAAGCGCCGCACCCGTACCTCCGGTAAATTCAGCGCCGTCAGCGGAGGATTCTCGTTCCTTTCCGGAGCGGGATTCAGCGGCTATGAAATACACATGGGCCGCACTGAAAGCAGCGAGCCGCTGCTTTCCACCGGCGACGGAGCGTTCTCCGGAAACGTCTGCGGCTGCTATATCCACGGGATATTCGACAGCGAGGAGGTCAGCGGCAGGCTTGTGAGCGAGCTGTTCCGCAGAAAGGGGCTGGAATACACCGGAAGTCCCGTCGACCGCGACGCGTACAAGCAGTCGCAGTACGACCTGCTTGCGGATTCCGTGCGGGAAAGCCTCGATATGGAGCTAATCTATAAAATCATCAGGAAGGGAATATAAGCGTAACATGGGATTTCTGCATATTTACTGCGGCGACGGCAAGGGAAAGACCACTGCCGCGATAGGTCTTGCGGTACGCGCAGCGGGAGCCGGAATGCGCGTGCATATCATTCAGCTGCTGAAAGGCTCGGATTCAGCGGAGCTGTCGGTCCTGCGGAGCATTCCCGGGATAACGCTGGAGCGCTGCGACCGGAATTACGGCTTCGTCTGGAACATGACCGACGAGGACAGATCCAACATCACCAGGTGTCATAATTCATTGCTGGAAAAGGGATACGCGCTTGTGCGCTCCGGGAAGGCAGACATGCTGATAATCGACGAATTCAACGCGGCATACCGCCACGGACTGCTTGACCGCGAAGCCGCCGAAAAATTCCTGACTGAAAAACCGGGCACCGCCGAGCTGATAATAACCGGGCGCGAGCCTGCGGAGATATTCGTAAATTCCGCAGACTACGTCAGCGAGATAAAATGCGTGAAACACCCCTATCAGAGGGGGATAAACGCGCGCAGGGGGATAGAATTTTGAATATTGAATACGTACTTCCCGAGGACATTGAGCACCGCAGCTTTGAGATAATCGAAAGCGAGCTGGGAGGGCGCGAATTCCCGGAAGAAATAAAGCCGATACTCTACCGCGTTATCCACACCACCGCCGATTTCGACTATGCGGACAATCTCTGCTTTTCAGAAAACGCCGTGGAAACCGCACTCGGTCTGCTCCGGAACGACGCCGTTATCGTTACCGACACCAACATGGCGAAAGCCGGGATAAACAAAACCGCACTCGGAAAGCTGGGCTGCGAGGTACAGTGCTTCATGTCCGACCCGGAAACCGCTGCCGCTGCCAGAGCAAACGGGACCACCCGCGCGACTGCTTCGGTGGACCGCGCCGCAAAGCTCGGGAAGCCGGTGATTTTCGCCTGCGGGAACGCGCCGACCGCGCTTATCCGGCTGCATGAGCACATTACGGCGGGAGATTTTTCCCCGGCGTTCGTGATAGGCGTTCCGGTGGGATTCGTGAACGTGGTGCAGTCCAAGGAGCTTATCATGCAGGACGGAGTACCGTTCATCGTCGCCCGGGGAAGAAAGGGCGGCAGCAACGTTGCAGCCGCGATAGTCAACGCGCTGCTTTACATGCTGACAAGATAAAAAATGAGCCGCACAACAAACTGTGCGGCTCTTCGTAATGGAGAAGGTGGAATGGTCAGTCGGAATTTACTTCATGAAGCTGAAAGCGTTCTTTCCGGGATATACAGCGCTTGCGCCGAGCTGCTCCTCAATGCGGATAAGCTGGTTGTACTTCGCGGTGCGCTCGCTTCTGCTGGGTGCGCCGGTCTTTATCTGGCAGGTGTTCAGGGCAACTGCGAGGTCGGCGATGGTGGTGTCCTCGGTTTCGCCGGAGCGGTGGGACGCTATCGCTGTGTAGCCTGCCTTGTGCGCCATCTTTATCGCTTCAAGCGTTTCGGATACGGAACCGATCTGGTTCAGCTTGATGAGGATAGAGTTTCCGCAGCCCAGTGAGATACCCTTGGAAAGGCGCTCCGTGTTAGTTACGAACAGGTCGTCGCCTACCAGCTGCACCTTGCCGCCGAGCTCCTTCGTCATGATCTGCCAGCCCTCCCAGTCCTCTTCATCAAGACCGTCCTCGATGGAGTAGATGGGGTACTTCTCGCAGAGCTGCGCCCAGTGAGCTACCAGTTCAGCAGAGGTGAAATCCTTGCCGGACTTGGGAAGATGATACTTACCCTTTTCGCCGCTCTTCCACTCGGAGGAAGCAGCGTCCATTGCGAGGACGAAGTCCTCGCCGGGCTTGTAGCCAGCCTTCTCTACTGCGCTAAGGATATACTGGATAGCCTCCTCATCGCTTGCAAGGTCGGGAGCGAATCCGCCCTCGTCGCCGACGGACGTTGCAAGACCCTTGCTCTTCAGCAGCGCCGCAAGCGCGTGGAACACCTCTGTGCACCAGCGAAGACCTTCCGTGAAGCTCTTCGCGCCTACCGGCATGATCATGAATTCCTGTACGTCAACAGTGTTCGCAGCATGCGCGCCGCCGTTGAGGATATTCATCATCGGGACCGGAAGTCTGTTCGCATTCACGCCGCCGAGGAATCTGTACAGCGGGATATCCAGCGCTGTCGCAGCCGCTCTTGCGCACGCGATGGAAACAGCGAGGATCGCATTCGCACCGAGCTTGCTCTTGTCCTTGGTGCCGTCGGCGTCTATCATTGCCTTATCTATCGCGTAGATGTCGGACGCGTCCATGCCGACGATAGCGTCGCGGATAACGGTGTTGACGTTGTTCACTGCCTTGGAAACGCCCTTTCCGCCGAATCTGGACTTGTCGCC
>CAKSHG010000027.1 GCA_934456315.1 uncultured Oscillospiraceae bacterium
TAATACAACAAGATAGATTAGACTAAAGACTGGGGTTTCGCTCCAGTCTTTAAGTTTTAATCGGGGGTCGGGCGTTTTTGCCCGTCCCGCTGCATATTCTGAAAGGAGCTGGCTTAATGGCACTTGCAAAGGGGTTCAGCACTATCGAGGCTGCGGCGGAGGCTGCGGTCAGACCGATAGTCGAGAGCCACGGGTTCTCTCTGTGGGACGTCTGGTTCGCGAAGGAGGGCGCAAAATGGTATCTGCGTATCTTCATCGACAAGCCGCACGGCGTTTCCATCGACGACTGCGAATCCATCGACGGGGAGATAAACTCCATCATCGACGAGCAGTATTTCATCGACAAGATCGACTATCTGGAGATAGGCTCCGCGGGACTGGAACGTTCCGTGAGGAGGTTAGCCCAGCTTGAACAGTCGATAGGCAAAAAGGTGAGGGTCAAGACCTATAAGCTGTGCGAGGGCGCGCCGTCCAAGGACTTCAAATGCGTGCTTTCGGGATACGACGGCGAAAAGCTCGCGCTGACCGGCGATTTCGGGGAACTTTCCCTTGCTGTCGCTGATGTTTCGGCGATAAACTACGATGATTTTGACGATCAGGAACTGATCGAAAGCGGCGAATGACCGCGGCAGTATATTTTATGGAGGAATTAACGGAAAATGGCTAAGAAGAAAGTACAGCAGCCCCAGAACGACATCACTGAATTTTTTGACGCGCTTGCCGCTTACGCTGCTGAAAAGGGAATCGACAAGGACGTGTTCGCTGAAAAGATCAAGAGCGCTATCGAAAAGAGCCTGAAGGGCGCGATAGAGAAGAGCGTAAAGAACGGCTCGGATCTTGAAAACGAAGGCGAGTATGTTTTCGTCAACATTGACTTCAACAGAAAGATATTCAACGTCAGCGTACTTAAGGAAGTCATCGAGGTAGTCGACACACTGTACGAGCCGGAGATCGAGATCGTCCTCGAGGAAGCGCGTAAGATCAACCCTTCTGCGGAAGTCGGCGACAGAATACCCGTTCCGATCGACCCGCATGAATTCAAGCGTATCGCTGCAAAGAACGCCAAGGACCTCATCAAGCAGGGATTCCGCGATATCGAGCGTCAGCAGCTTAGCGAGATGTGGGGCGAGTATGAGAACGAGGCTGTGTCCGCAGTCGTGACCAAGATCGAGCCTAAGACGGGTCATGCTACCATTGAGATCAACCACAACGAAGTCCTCCTGATGAGAGCCGACCAGATCCCCGGAGAGGTCCTCCATGTCGGCGATATCATCAAGGTATATATCACCGGCGTTTCCAAAGAATATAAGGAGGGCGCGAAGAAGCAGAGCCTCCGTATCACTAGAACTGACAAGGGTCTTATCAAGCGCCTGTTCGAGCTGGAGTGCCCCGAGATCTACGACGGCACCGTCGAGATAAAGGCTGTCAGCCGCGCTGCCGGTTCCCGCTCCAAGATCGCGGTCATCAGCAACGATCCCAACGTTGACGCTGTCGGCGCGTGCATCGGTACCCAGAAGTCCCGTATCAACGCCGTTACCAAGGAGCTTAAGGGCGAAAAGGTCGACGTCGTTCTGTGGAGCGAGGATCTTGAGGAGTTCATCAAGCAGGCGCTCAAGCCCGCAGAGGTGCTCCGCGTGGTTATAACAAATCCCGACCCCAAGAAGAAGGAATGCAAGGCTATCGTTCCTGATAATCAGCTTTCCCTCGCCATCGGCAACAAGGGTCAGAACGCGCTCCTCGCCGCAAGGCTCACCAACTGCAAGATAGACATCAAGGCAGAGAGCAAGGTGACCCCCGAGGATCTCATCGTTACCGAATATATCCCCGAGGAGCCGGCAGAAGCTCCCTCCGCAGAGCCCTCCGTGGAACAGCCCGAGGCTCCCGCGCAGGCTGAAGCTCCCGTCGAGGAATAAGGAGCGGCTATGCAGGAAAAGCACGTTCCGATGCGCAAGTGCATCGGCTGCGGCGAAATGATAGGAAAAAAAGGCGCGGTGAGGATAGTCCGCAGCAAGGAGGGTGAGCTCTCCATCGACCTCACCGGAAAGAAACCGGGACGCGGCGCGTACCTCTGCCGGAGCAGGGAATGCCTGGAGCTGGCAAGGAAGGGCAGAAAGCTTGAACGCGGTCTGAAATGCGCTGTACCCGATGAGATATACGAAATTCTCGAAAAGGAGCTGACCTCGGATAAATAAGGAACTTTCGACGATCTGCCTTTGCCGCCGAGCCGGAAAGCTCGTTATGGGCTTTGATGCGGCTGTGCAGGAAATCAATGCACCAAAGTCAAAGGCAGCGGGCATAATTCTGGCTTCGGACGTGTCGCCGAAAACAGAAAAGGAGATCTGCTTTCATGCAGAGAAACACGGCATACCGGTCGTCCACGGAGATTTCAGCATGGACGACGCAAAGGACGCTGTCGGAAAGCGTTCGGGTATCTTTCTGGTGCTCGACGCGGGTCTTTACGGCTCTATCACAAGACATATAAGTGAATAGTATGGAGGAAAGTTACATTGCCAAATAACAAAAAGTATCGTGTTCAGGATATAGCGGCTGATATCGGCGCAGACCGCAGCGCGGTCATCGAGCTGCTCGAGGGCGCATTCGAGGGCGCAAAGAAAGCGCAGACCAGCCTTACCGACCAGGAAGTAAGCTACGTTCTTGAGGTGTTCTCCAAGAAGAACGAGGTCAAGAACTTTGACGACTATTTCAAGGCTACCGCTGACAAGAAAACTGAAAAGCCCGCAGTGGCAGAAAAGAAGCCTGCGGCAAGGAAGAAGCCCGCTGCCAAGAAGGAAGAAGCTCCCGCAGAGGAGCCTAAGGCAGAAGTAAAGGCAGAGGCAAAGCCGGAGCCCAAGCCCGAAGTGAAGGCAGAAGCGAAGCCGGAGCCGAAGCCCGAAGTAAAGGCAGAAACCAAGCCGGAGCCGAAGCCCGAAGTAAAGGCAGAAACCAAGCCGGAGCCGAAGCCCGAAGTAAAGGCAGAAGCAAAGCCGGAGCCGAAGCCCGAAGTAAAGGCAGAGGCAAAGCCGGAGCCTAAGCCCGAGGTCAAGGCAGAAGCAAAGCCCGAGCCCAAGCCTGTTCACCAGGACAGACAGGAGCGTCAGGACAGACCTGCTGCACCCAGAGCTAACGGCGACAGACAGTTCGGCAATAACAACCGCGACGGCAGAAACGGCGACAGACCGCAGTTCAACAACAACCGCAGCGGCGATCGTCCTGCGTTCAATGGTAACAGGAACGGCGACCGCCCCGGCTTCAACCGCGACAACAACGGCGGTGACCGTCCTGCATTCAACGGGAACAGAAGCGGCGACCGTCCCGCGTTCAACAACAATCGCAATGGCGACCGCCCTGCATTCAACGGAAACAGGAACGGCGACCGTCCCGGCTTCAACAACAACAACCGCAGCGGCGGTTTCAGCCGCGACAACCGCGATGTACGCAAGGAAGCCGTTAACCCGCTTGCAGACTCCGCAAAGCAGAGCATCAAGAAGCCCGCTATCGACTCCTCAAAGATAAAGGTCAACACTCCCCCCATGCAGAAGCAGAAGGGCGAGGCTGTACAGCGCGGCGAGCAGGTCACCAAGATGGTCGACACCCGCGGCAGCTACGTTGAGCTTGATAAGTACAACGAGCGCTACGAAAGCATCGCTCCCGCTTCCCGCATGAGCAACGAGAGCTTCCAGCGCAAGCAGAAGATACAGCAGAAGTCCCAGCAGAAGGGCAAGCCCTACAACAGCAAGCGCGAAACAGAGGCGCAGAAGCTCAAGCGTCTTGAGCTGGAGCGCGCAAGAAAGCAGCAGCTCAAGGTCCAGATCCCGGACGAGATCGTGGTTTCCGAGCTGGCAGCACGTCTGAAGGTCACCGCGACCGAGGTCATCAAGAAGCTGTTCAACCTCGGCGTTATGGCTAACCTCAACGAAACTATCGACTTCGACACCGCGTCCCTCGTTGCAGAGGAGCTCGGCGCTAAGGTAGAAAAGGAAGTCGTTGTCACCATCGAGGAGCGTCTGTTCGAGGATACTCCCGACGATCCCGAGAGCCTTCAGCCGCGTGATCCTGTCGTTGTAGTCATGGGTCACGTCGACCACGGCAAGACCTCCCTGCTCGACTATATCAGACATGCGAGCGTTACCTCCACCGAGGCTGGCGGTATCACGCAGCACATCGGTGCGTACAGAGTCCACATCAACGACCGCGACATCACATTCCTCGATACCCCGGGTCATGAGGCGTACACCTCTATGAGAGCCCGCGGCGCCAGCGTCACCGATATCGCTATCCTGGTAGTCGCTGCGGACGACGGTATCATGCCGCAGACCGTTGAGGCTATCAACCACGCAAAGGCAGCCGGCGTTTCCATCATCGTTGCCATCAACAAGATGGATAAGGAGGGCGCTAACCCCGATAAGATCAAGGAAGAACTCACCAAGTACGACCTCGTATGCGAGGAGTGGGGCGGCGACGTCATCTGCGTTCCCGTTTCCGCTAAGACTGGTGAGAATATCGACACGCTGCTCGAGATGGTTTGCCTGACCGCAGACGTTCTTGAGCTCAAGGCTAACCCGAACAGACTCGCCACCGGCGCAGTTATCGAGGCCAAGCTGGACAAGGGCAGAGGTCCTATCGCTACCGTGCTGGTTCAGAACGGTACGCTGCACACCGGAGATGTCCTCATCGCGGGCATGGCAGTCGGCAGAGTGCGCGTAATGCGCGACGACAAGGGCAGAACTGTCAAGGAAGCAGGTCCGTCCGTTCCTGTTGAGATCATGGGTCTTGCAGACGTTCCCTCCGCAGGCGACACATTCGCAGCCGTAGAGGACGAGAAGCTCGCAAGAGAGCTGGTTGAAAAGCGCCGCCAGGAGGCTAAGGAAGAACAGTTCAAGGCTTACCACCAGGTTACCCTCGACAATCTGTTCTCCTCCATCGAGGAGGGTACCGTCAAGGAGCTTCCCGTTATCGTCAAGGCTGACGTTCAGGGCTCTGTCGAGGCTGTAAAGCAGTCCCTCGAGAAGCTCTCCAACGAGGAAGTGCGCGTTCGCGTTATCCACGGCGCGGTAGGCGCGGTAAGCGAGAGCGACGTAATGCTCGCTGCGGCTTCCGGCGCTATCATCGTAGGCTTCAACGTAAGACCTCACCCGTCCGCACAGGACAACGCAAAGCGCGACGGTATCGAGATACGCCTTTACCGCGTTATCTACGACGCTATCGAGGATATCACCGCCGCAATGAAGGGCATGCTGGCTCCTAAGTTCAGGGAGGTCGACCTCGGCAGAGTTGAGGTTCGTCAGGTCTACAAGATCACCAACGTTGGTATCGTTGCAGGCTCCTACGTTCTGGACGGCAAGGTGGCAAGAAACGGTCAGGTCCGCATCGTCCGCGACGGTATCATCGTCGGCGACGACAAGATCGCAGGACTCCAGCGCTTCAAGGATTCCGTCAAGGAAGTCGCTGCGGGCTACGAGTGCGGTATCAGCCTGGAGAAGTTCACCGATATCAAGGTCGGCGATATCTTCGAGGCTTATACCATGGAAGAATACAGGGATTGATGACGCGGCTTCCGGGGCGGAGCTTCCGCGCCCGGCTGCGTCTGACCACAGGGAGGTTTTATGGCTAATTTCAACTTAAAAAGACTTTCCGAGGATATAAAGAGGGAGCTTTCCGCCGCCGTGAGCGGCGTAAAGGACCCGAGAGTATCAAAGAATTTTGTGACGGTGACTCACTGCGAGCTCACCAGCGACCTTTCCTACTGCAAGGTGCACATCGCGTGCCTCGGCGGCGAGGGGAGGACCGCAAAGGCCGTGGAGGGCATGACAGCCGCTTCCGGCTACTTCAAGCGCGAGATCGCGGCAAGGATCCGCATGAGAAAAATGCCGGAGTTCATTTTCCTGCCGGATAATTCGCTTGAATACAGCGAGCACATCGAAAAGATAATCGCAGGGCTTCCCAAGCCCGTTGAGGACGCGCCTGAGGAAACGGAGGGCTCTGATGAGGAGGATTGACCTTAACGAGGCGGCTAATTTCCTGCGGGAGCACGACAAGTTCGTTATCCTTATGCACGGCAGCCCGGACGGCGATACCGTCGGCTGCGGCACCGCGCTGTGCGAGGCGCTCCAGCAGATGGGAAAGCTCGCGAAGGCGGTCTGCCCCGACCCTGTCCCGAAGAAATTCGGGTATATGTTCAACGGCGTGAAGGAGCAGGAATTCGAGCCGGAAACGGTCATCGCCGTCGACGTTGCAGATACGAAGCTGCTCTACGGTCTGCGCGAGCTGGGCGAAAAGACCCAGCTGTGCATTGACCACCACGTCAGCAACACCGAGTACGCCGAGCGGCTGCTGCTTGCTCCGGAGTACGCGGCGGCAGCCGAGCTGATGTTCGAGCTGCTAAGCTCCATGAAGGAGATAAGGCTCACAAACACCATCGCGGACAGCCTTTACACAGGCATCGCGACGGACAGCGGCTGCTTCAAGTACAGCAACACCTCCCCGCAGACGCACGTCTACGCGGCGGAGCTGATAAAGCTCGGCGCGGATATCGTTCCGATAAACTACGCGATGTTCGACATGAAGAGCCAGGGCAGACTAAAGCTCGAGCAGCTGGCGCTTAGCAGGATTCGCTATTACGCAGGCGGCAGGATCGCCGTGATCGACGTTACGCAGGCGCTCATCGATTCCATCGAGGGCATCGACAGCGAGGACGTCGGCGCGCTTTCCGCTATCCCGCGCCAGATAGAGGGCGTGGATATCGGTATCTGCATAAAGGAAAAGACCCCGGGATTCTACAAGGTTTCGCTGCGCTCCAGCGAGAACGCCGACGTTGCCGCGATCGCGCAGCAGTTCGGCGGCGGAGGTCACGCGAGAGCTTCGGGCTGCGCGTTCGAAACCTCCCTCGAGGACGCGGAAAAGAAGATCGTATGGGCGTGCGCCAAGGCGCTGGGTAACTCCGTATGACCGGGATAATTTGCATCAACAAGCCCCAGGAGTTCACCTCGTTCGACGTGGTGGCCTCCATGCGGAGGGCTTTCGGAACTAAGAAGATAGGGCACGGGGGGACCCTCGACCCTATGGCTACGGGAGTGCTGCCGGTGTTCGTCGGCGGCGCCACAAAGGCGGTCGACCTCGTTCCGGACGACAGCAAGAGCTACCGCGCCGGATTCCGGCTGGGGTTCGTTTCGGATACCCAGGACATCTGGGGGAAGCTGCGCTCGCGCTGTGAAAACGGCATTTCCGAGGACGAGATGAGATTCGCGCTGGACGATTTCCGCGGCGACATCATGCAGGTCCCGCCGATGTACTCCGCGCTCAAGGTCAACGGGCAGAAGCTCTGCGACCTGGCGCGGCGCGGCATCGAGGTGGAGCGCAAGCCCCGCCCCGCGACCATTTCCCGGCTGGAGCTGGTGAGCTTTGACGGCACGGACGGCGTTATCGATGTGGACTGCTCCGGCGGTACCTACATCAGGACGCTGATAAACGATATCGGCGAGAGCGTCTGCACCGGCGCGGTCATGACCAGCCTTTGCAGGACGAAAAGCTGCGGCTTCACGCTGGAGCAGTGCCACGAGCTGGACGAGGTGCGCAATGCCTCCCCGGAGCAGCTCGAAAAGTGGCTGCTCCCGGTGGAGGAGCTGTTCGCGCCGCTCCCGGAGATCCCGCTGGACGAGGTCCAGACCAGAATGTACCTCAACGGCGTCCGCCTGGACGCAGACAGGCTTGAGAAACGCGCTCCGGAGGACAAGCTCGCAAGAGTGACCTCCGGCGGGGAATTCCTCGGCGTCGGCAGGATAAACTCCGACGGGGAGCTTGTTTCGGTCAAGCAATTCCGTAAAGAATAAAAAATACCGGTCAGATACCGGTATGAATGGTGGATCAATATTGATAGACATAACTAACAGCAGCCTGCGCCCGGTGGAAAAGACCGCCGTTGCGCTGGGTTACTTTGACGGGCTCCATCTGGGGCATGTCGGCGTTATACGCGCGGCACTGGTTCAGAAAGAGCTGAAACCGGCGGTGTTCACGTTCAACTGCGACACCACGCTGCCGAAATTCCGCGGACCGGAGGATATAATCTCGTTCGAGAACAAGTGCGAACTGATGGAGAAGATAGGCGTGAAGTATATCTACGCGCCGGATTTCGCGGAGGTCTGCACGCTCACCGACGAGGAGTTCGTGAAAACCGTGCTTATCGACCGGCTGAATGCGGGATTCGCGTGCTGCGGGAGCAATTTCCGGTTCGGAAAGGGCGGCTGCGGCACTCCCGAAAGGCTCGGGGAGATAGGCGCGGGATACGGCATGCGCGTCGAGGTGGTGAAGGACGTCTGCCTTGACGGGCAGATGATAAGCTCCACGCGTATCCGCGAGCATATCCGCCGCGGGGAAATCGAACAGGCTAACCGGCTGCTGGGCTATGAGCTGTGGTACAGGCTGCCGGTAATCCGTGGAAACGCGATCGGACGGACGATAGATTTCCCGACGATAAACCAGATAATTCCCGACACGAACATAATCCCGCGCTACGGAGTCTACAAGAGCTACGTTGAGATAGCGGGGAAGCAGTACCACGGCGTCACCAACATAGGCGTCAAGCCCACCGTCAGGAATCGGCGGGACGGCTCCGGCGCAGTGATGGAAACGCATATCATCGGCTTCGACGGCGACCTCTACGGTCAGGACATCGCAGTTGCGCTGGTGCGTTTCATACGCCCGGAAACAAAGTTCGCCGGACTTGACGAGCTGAAGCAGCAGATAGCGCGCGACAAGCAGGAAGCGCTGAAATAAGGACACCTATGCTTCGTGCATTCCGCGGAGGCGGTTTGCAGTGGTGACCATAAAACGCCGGAAACGGCAGGAAAGGAATACAGAAATGGAAGTCAGGACAAGATTTGCGCCCAGCCCTACTGGGTACATGCATATAGGCAATCTGCGCACCGCGCTGTACACCTACCTCATCGCGAGAAAGAACCACGGTAAGTTCATTCTGCGTATCGAGGACACAGACCAGGGGCGCTACGTTGAGGGCGCTACCGATGTTATTTACAGAACGCTCAAGACCTGCGGGCTGAACTGGGACGAGGGTCCGGATATCGGCGGTCCCTGCGGTCCGTACATTCAGAGCCAGCGCATGGGCATGTTTAAGGAATACGCGGAAAAGCTGGTGGAGAGCGGTCACGCTTACTACTGCTTCTGCAACAAGAGCGAGAACAGCAGCGAGGACACGGCTAACGGCCTTGCTTCCGCAAACCGCTGCCCCTGCCGCGACTTCGACCCCGCAGAGGCAAAGCGTCGCCACGACGCGGGCGAATCCTGCGTTATCCGCCAGAAGATCCCGAACGAGGGTACCACCACGTTCCACGATGAGATCTACGGCGACATCACGGTAGAGAACACCGACCTCGACGACCAGGTGCTGCTCAAGTCCGACGGCATGCCGACCTACAACTTCGCGAACGTCGTGGACGACCACACCATGGGGATCACCCACGTCGTAAGAGGCAACGAGTACCTTTCCTCCGCGCCGAAGTACAACCTGCTCTACTCCGCGTTCGGCTGGGAGCCTCCAGTGTATATCCATGTTGAGCACATCATGCGCGACGCTACACATAAGCTCTCCAAGCGCGACGGCGACGCTTCCTTCGAGGATTTCCATGCAAAAGG
This sequence comes from uncultured Oscillospiraceae bacterium, assembly GCA_934456315.1. Taxonomy (GTDB): domain Bacteria; phylum Bacillota; class Clostridia; order Oscillospirales; family Ruminococcaceae; genus CAG-115. Next base: position 9,646 of record CAKSHG010000027.1, read on the forward strand.
TTACCTCACCGAGGCTATCCTCAACTACATTCTGCTGCTGGGCTGGGCGCCCAAGGGCGAGCAGGAGATCTTCACCCTCGACGAGATGATCGAGGCGTTCGACCTTTCCGGTATCTCCAAGTCGCCGGCTATCTTCGACCCGCTCAAGCTGACCGCCATCAACGCTGTCTATATCCGCAACCTGCCCCTTGAGAAGTTCATCGAGAACGCAGAGCCGTGGATCCGCCAGACCTGCAAGCGCACCGATATAGATATGCCGCTGCTCTGCGCCGGTCTACAGCCCAGGACCGAGGTGTTCAGCGATATCCCCGAGCGCGTCGACTTCATCGACCAGATGCCGGAATATTCCATCGACATGTATGTCAGCAAGAAGATGAAAACCACCCCGCAGACCTCCCTTGAGGCACTGAAAAAGCTGGTTCCCGTCATCGAGGGTATCCAGGATTTCACCACTGAGAATATCCACGACGCGCTCTTCAAGCAGATAGAGGCCGACGGCGTGAAGAACGGTCTGTACCTCTACCCGCTGCGCGTTGCGCTTAGCGGCAAGGCGGTAACTCCCGGCGGCGGCGTAGAGCTTGCAAAGATACTCGGCAAGCAGGACACCATCGACCGCATGAACAAGGCCATCGAAAAGCTCACTGCAGAGATAGGCTGACAATCCGACTGTACCTTTCCGCATTTCCGCGCGGCGCGCCGTGCGGAGGTGCGAATTTTAACTGTATATTCATGCCTGATTCACACTTTTATCACTTTAGTGTGTTAAGCTGATATATGACAGGGAATATGTCTGCTATACGCTGAACACATATCCCAACTAATCAGCCGCATGAACTGCATGCGGAAAAGGACATAATATGATCGAAGTAAAAAATCTAAGCAAAAGCTACGGCAGCAAGCTCGCCGTGGACGGTATCAGCTTCACCGCAGGCGAGAGCGAGATACTGGGATTTCTGGGGCCTAACGGCGCGGGAAAATCCACCACGATGAACATGCTGACCGGCTATCTTTCCTCCTCGGGAGGGCAGGCGCTCATCAACGGCGTCGATATCCTCGAGGACCCGGTGCGCGCCAAGAAGGACATCGGCTACCTGCCGGAGCTCCCTCCGCTGTACCTCGACATGACCGTCATAGAGTACCTGAATTTCGTGTACGGGCTGAAGAAGTGCAAGCTTCCCAAGCGCTCCCATCTGGACGAGATATGCCGTCTGGTGAAGATCACCGACGTGCAGAAGCGCGTTATCCGCAACCTCTCCAAGGGCTACAAGCAGCGCGTCGGGCTGGCGCAGGCGCTCATCGGCAACCCCAAGGTGCTGATACTCGACGAGCCTACCGTCGGACTTGACCCCAAGCAGATAATCGAGATACGCACCCTTATCAAGAAGCTCGGAAAGAACCACACGGTTATTCTTTCCTCCCACATTCTGTCAGAGGTGCAGGCTGTCTGCGATAAGATAGTCGTCATCGACAAGGGAAAGCTCGTTGCGAACGACACCGCAGAGAACCTGTCGCACAACCTCTCCGCCGACCACAAGCTGACGGTGCAGATAGAGGGACCCACCAAGGAAGTCAAGGCTCTGCTTGAGCAGATACCCCAGATGGTGGAGGTGCACCTCAACCGCACCATCGACAAGACCATCGGCGAGTACGAGCTGAACGCCCAGGAGGGCTGCGATATCCGCCGCGAGGTGTTCAAGCGCATGGCTGCGAGAAACTACCCGATACTGCTCATGAGGAGCAGCGAGCTCACCCTCGAGGAGATATTCCTCAAGCTCACCACCGGTGATTTCTACGGCAATATCGACAACGGAGGTGCGGCAAGATGACAGCTATTTTAAAGCGCGAATTCGCGTCCTACTTCACTTCGCCGCTCGGGTATGTTTACCTTGCGGTTTTCTACGGGTTCTCCGGACTGTTTCTGTGGATAACCTGCCTTACCAGCGGTTCCGCAGACATGCAGTACGTTTTCCTGTGGATGTTCTTTATAATGATGATACTCATTCCCATACTCACCATGAGGACCATGGCGGACGACAAGCGCCAGAAAACTGACCAGCTCACGCTGACCTCCCCGGTGAGCCTTTTCGGGCTGGTCGCAGGTAAGTTCCTCGCGGCGTTCTTCATCTTCCTCATCGGCGCGGCTGTCATGTTCGTTTACGCGCTGGGGCTTGCCGCGGCTGTTAACGGCTCCGGTACCGGCGCTGAATTCGGCTGGGCAGGGTTCTTCGGTAATTTCGTCGGCATCGTGCTGATGGGCGCAGTGTTCATTTCTGCGGGTATCTTCATTTCCAGCCTTACCGAGAACCAGATGATAGCGGCTATCGGCAGTATCGGCGTAAATATCCTGCTGTGCCTGTTCGATGTCATTTCAAACTTCGTTTCGGTGACCTTCCTCAAGGACATCATCAACGCGCTGTCGGTGCTCTACAAGTATCAGGAGTTCACCGCCGGCATTTTCAGCCTGAAGAATATACTGTTCTTCCTGAGCCTGATAGTAGTTTTCAACTTCCTGACGATGCGCGTTATCGAACGCCGCCGCTGGAGCTGAGAAAGGGGGAGCAGATATGAACGAATCCAACAACGAAAAGATAGAGCAGGAGCAGACTGCGCCTGCCGCTGAAAACGTTTCCCCCGCAGAGGAAACCAGGCAGGAGGAAACTGCAAAGCCCGCCAAGCCTGCCAGAAAGCAGGCGGGTCAGGCGGAGATACAGAACGGCAATCCCGCTGCAAGGAAGCACGCGTTCAACAAGCGAAACCTCAAGCATGGGACCATGGCGGTCGTGCTGACGGTGCTTTTCATCGCGGCTGTAGTTGTGCTGAACGTTATCGTCGGCATAATCTCCGACCGTATCGACACAACCGCCGACCTCACCGACACGGGTATCTACACCCTTGACGAGGCTACCACGAGCTACCTTTCCGGACTTGACAAGGACGTCACCGTTTCCGTCATGAATTCCGAAACCAGCTTTGAGAGCGGCAGCTCCTTCTACAAGAGCGTAAACGAGCTGCTCAACAAGATGGCGATGGAGAACGAGCACTTCAAGCTCCAGTACCTCCAGATAGACCAGAATCCGGATTTCACCTCCAGATTCAACGGGGAGACCCTCTCCGAAAACTACATCATCGTGGAGTCGAAGGACACCAACCGCCACCGCATCATAACCCCCGGCGAGTACTTCTCCTGCCCGACATTCCGCGATAATCTGTCGCAGTACGGCTATCCGGAAACCTACATCGAGCAGTACGTCAACCAGTATGTCAACAGCTCCTACGCGTCCCAGATAATCGAGGGAAGCAACGTGGAGCAGGCGGCTATCTCCGCGATAATGTACGTCACCAACACCGACCCGGTACGCGTTGCGTTCACCGAGGGCTTCGGCGAGGCTGACAGCAGCTCGCTTTCCTCGCTGCTTAGCAAGAACGGCTACGATATCGAAACCATCAACCTCCAGCAGGTTGCCCAGGTCGACAGCGACATCGACTACATCGTTATGTACGCTCCGTCCATGGACTACGACAACGACAGCCTTACGAAGCTGTCCGCGTTCCTGGACAACGGCGGCGCATTCGGAAAGAACCTGATATACTTCGCTTCCTACAGCCAGCCGGACTACGCGCCCGAGAATGACGACGACAGTTCCATGAAGAATCTCGCGTCCTTCCTCGCGGAGTGGGGAATTTCCATCGGCGACAGCCTGGTGCTCCAGAGCAACACCGAGTATTCCTACGGCAACATGGAGTATGTCCACCTCCAGCAGATACAGGATACCGACTACGCCGGAAGTGCCTACGGCAGCAGCCTCATCACCTACGACGCGTATATCCGTCCCGTTCAGCAGATATGGGAGGGCGGCACCAAGGGCAGCGTCGAGCAGGAAGTCCTGATAAAGAGCTACGACGGAGCTTACCTCCGCCCGATAAGCACGCTTTCCGACAGCGATTTCAACAAGTCCGGCGCTGAATCCGGCACGTTCAACGACGCCGTTGTTGCGTACAAGGTCCACAGCAATACGCAGGACGTCACCAGGGTGGTCGCGTTCGGTTCCGATATGATATGCAACAGCATGTTCATGAGCTACGCGAACTCCAACAACCAGGATTTCATGATAAATATGTTCAACTATATCTCCGGCAAGACCGAGGGTATCACTATCACGGCAAAGTCGTTCAGCAATGTCGGCTTTGAGGTCAACCAGGGCAATGCGAATATCCTCGCGGTAGTTCTGTGCATCATCGTGCCGGTAGTCGTTATCGTTGCCGGTATAGTCATCTGGGTGCGCAGGAGGCACAGATAAATGGCAAAGCTTTCTAAAACCACAAAGACCGTTATCATCGCTGCGGCTGTGCTCCTGGTGCTCGGCGCGGTTCTGCTGGTGCTGGTCATGACCTCCCCGAAGGAGGACGCCGGCTCCGGAAACTCTGACGTTTCCGGGCAGTCCGGCACCTCGGAGTCCTCCGGGACTTCCGGGACGGCGGAATCCGGCGACAGCTCCACTGTTTCCCAGGCTGACGAGAAGGTCACCATCAACAGCTACGAGCAGGAGAACGTGCTGAAGCTCGAGGTCGTCAACCAGACCGGAAGCTTCTCGTTCGACCGCGCGTCCAGGGAGGTTTCCTCCACGGACGACGACGGCAACGTCAGCACCTCCACACAGTACTACTGGACCAGCCCGGAGCTTGACGGCATTTCCCGCAACGATTCCACTATAGGCGCGTTCGTCCGCAGCATGGCGGGGCTTTCCGCTTCCTCAATGGTCGAGGAGAACGCCGCAGACCTTGAGAAGTACGGCCTTGCAGAGCCGCTTTCCGACGTCAGGATGACGTTCGACGACGGCTCCACGAACGAGGTGCTTTTCGGGATACGCAATCCTGCGGCTGCCAATTACGTTTACTGCTGCGTAAAGGGCAGCAATGACGTTATGCAGGTCAGCTACTACAGCACCGGCAGCGCGTTCTACGATATCAAGGATTTCGTGAGCCTGGTGCTTACCGATTCCTACGACGCGAACAATCCGCAGGAACTGGAGTATCTCACCATCGAGCGCAAGGACCTCTCCGAGCCGGTGGAGATAGAATACATGTTCGATGTAGCGGCGGAGGCGGAGGACGAGGATTCCGTCGTAACGACGTTCAACTCCCACCGCATAACCTCCCCGATAACCGCAGAGCTGGACACCACCAGCGGTCAGACGATATGCTACGGGCTGTACGCGCTTAGCGCCGCTTCCTGCCAGTACATCGACCCGACCGATGAGGACATCGCACAGACCGGGCTTGACGACCCCTATTGCAGGATAAGCTTCAAGTACGGCGGCAAGGCGCGCGTGCTCCTGCTCGGAAACGAGATAAGGGAATCCAGCGACGATTCCGACGGCGAGAGCCTTTCCTCCGTCACCGGGTACTATGCGATGTTCGAGGGTGACAGGCTCATCTACGCTATAAGCACTTCCAACGCTCCGTGGTACACTTTCAAGGTCCAGGACATCATGTCACGCAGACCCATCTCGCCGTATATCTATACGGTCGACAAGCTGACAGTGACTACTCCGGACGGCGAGTATGTGTTCACAGTTGACGGCGACTCCGACGAGCACACTTTCTACTACAACGGGGAGGCGCTGGACGATTCGAACTTCAAGAGCTTCTATCAGCACCTGATCACCTCGATGGGCGAGGAGCTGTTCTTCGAGGAGGCAGACTACGAGCCGTACATCAAGGTGCAGTTCGACTACCGCGAGGAGTACTACGACACCTACGGCAGGAGCAGCGACGTGCTGGAATTCTACAAGTCCGACGACCGCAAGAGCATTGTCCGTGTGAACGGCGACGTGCTTTACAAGGTGCGCCAGGTCTACACAGACAGGCTGCTTAGCAACCTCGACGCTCTGCTGAACGGCGGCGATATCGAGCTGAACTGGTAATTTTCATAGCGCGCTGATGACAGAACGGAACACGGGTCTGTCCGTGTTCCCTGACCGTGTTAAAAATAGTTTTTATATATGGAGGTAATTACAATGGCTGAAGGTAACTTTATTTACTACCGTGGATTCCCGATGGTGAGAAGCGGAAACGAGATCTACTACGGAAGCATGGGCGACAGATTCGTCACCAAGCTCACTATCCGCGAGAGCGAGAAATACAAGGATGCCGAGATACCTACCAAGGTCATGGTCCAGATGATACCCACCGCGCCTACGCCGGAGGATCTTGCGAAGATCAAGAAGGGCGAGATGAACAGCCTTTACGAGGCGCTCGATACCGCTCATGTATGGCTTACCAAGGAACTTTTCGGAGCATGATAACTGAAGAGCCGTCGTCTGACGGCTCTCAGACCGTCGAAAAAGTCCCGTTGGGACTTTTCCGCCGAACATCCGCGCCGCGCGCACGGTTTGTCGGCTTTGCC
>CAKSHG010000028.1 GCA_934456315.1 uncultured Oscillospiraceae bacterium
CCTACGATAACAGTATAAACGTCGCCGTCCCCGGACAGGCTGATTATCTGCGGGGAGTAGGTAAGATAACGGATATTCTTGTTCGCGGAGTAGGTGTGGGTTTCCTCGTTGTAGGTGAACCTTACCTCCGCAGTGCCCACCGTCTGGTGCGTCAGCGAAACCGTCGAGCCGAAAAGCTCGCGGCAGGACGCGGTCACGTTGTACTCCGGTATCGTCAGACCGTTGCCCTCGTCCTTGGCGAACTCGGAGGTGTCCTGGTTCAGCAGGATATTCCAGATCGCGCAGGATATCTTTGAGGAATCCGGGATCTCGTCCGGCTCCTCGAACGGCGCGATATCATTAACGACCACCGGGAAGATGAACCGCGCGAATTCGTTTTTCAGCGACGTGTTGTCAACCAGATTCGACGTAAGCTGCGCCACGAAACGAACGCTTGAGATAACGCCTATCACCGCCATGATTATGACGATCACGGCAAACACGAAGTAAAACCGGCTGCGTGGCTGCTTTTCCGGGACGGTCTGTTCGGTGTCAGTCCCGCCAAGCTCCGCGATGTCACTTTCGATGTCCGGCTCCTCGAGGTTTCCGAAAAGCTCGTCTATGACGCGGCTTTCTTCCTCCTGTCTGGGCTGCGGTTTCTTCGAAGCGTTTGCCGGCACATTTTGTGCGGGCTGATTGTTGTTTTTCTTTTTCCTTGCCATAAGTTCCTTCCTAGCCGCGGATCTGACCGTTTCCGTTGATCAGGTATTTATAGGTCGTCAGCGCCTCAAGCCCCATCGGACCGCGCGCGTGGAGTTTCTGCGTGGAAATTCCTATCTCGGCTCCCAGTCCGAATTCGAACCCGTCAGTGAAGCGCGTGCTCGCATTGACGTACACCGCCGCCGCGTCTACCCGCTGCTGGAACAGCTCCGCGCTACGCAGGCTCTGGGTAACGATGCACTCGCTGTGCTTTGTGCCGAAACGGTTGATGTGCTCTATCGCCTCGCCGATACTCCCGACCACCTTTGAGGAAAGGCGGTAATCCAGGAATTCCGTTGCGTAATCGGTATCGTCAGCGATCTTCTCGACCTTAACAAGCTTTGCGGTCTGCTCGTCGCCGCGGATAGCCACCCTGCCCTGCCACAGCTCGTCCAGCTTGCGGAACAGCTCCGGAGCAGCCTTTTCGTGCACCAGGATATTCTCGATGGCGTTGCATACGGACGGGCGCTGGGTCTTTGCATTGTTGATTATGTTCACAGCCATGTCGATGTCGGCGCTTTCGTCAACGTAGACGTGGCAGTTGCCCTCGCCGGTCTGGATCACCGGAACGGTCGCGTTTTCAATGACCGCGTGGATAAGTCCGCCGCCGCCCCTCGGTATCAGCAGGTCGATGTACTTGTTGAGCTTCATCATTGCGTTTGCCACCGCGCGGGAGGTGTCCTCGACGAGCTGTATCGCGTTCTCGTCAGCGCCGCAGTTACGCAGGGCGGTCCTCATCAGGTCCACCAGCGCCTTGTTGGAGTTTATCGCGTCGCTTCCGCCGCGGAGAATGACCGCGTTGCCCGCCTTGAAGCACAGCGAAGCCGCGTCAACTGTAACATTCGGACGGGACTCGAAAATTATCCCGATAGTTCCCATCGGGACGCGCTTCTTGATAACGTGCAGTCCGTTCGGAAGGTCGCTTCCGCCGATGACCGCGCCGATGGGGTCGGGCAGGGAAATGACCTTGTCAACTCCCTCTGCCATGCCGTTTATACGCGCTTCAGTAAGGGTCAGGCGGTCTATCATCGCCTCGGACATTCCGTTCGCGCGTGCGGTTTCGATATCCTGCCTGTTTGCGCCGATTATCTCGGTGACGTGCGAGCGGAGAAGAGCGGATATCTCGGCAAGCACGCGGTTCTTTTCGTTGGTGCCAAGCGCCGATACGGCTGATTCAGCCGCTTTGGCGTTCGCGCCAAGGGTTTCGATGTATTCCATTAAGAGCACCTCTTTTTCACATTTGTCGGAACTTCAGACCTGGGCAGCCCTGAAGTATGTACATGTCGGCTCGCCCTCGAACAGCTCGTAGAGCAGGTTCGGATCCTGGTTGCCGATTATTACGGTGTCGATACCAGCCTCGGTCGCTATCTGCGCGGCTTCTATCTTCGTGAGCATTCCGCCGGTGCCGAGCGCGCTTCCTGCGCCCTGCGCCGCAGCGACTATCTCGGGTGTGATCTTCTCGACCTCCGGGATAAGCTTCGAGCCAGGCTTCTTCGGGTCGCCGTCGTACAGCCCGTCAACATCGGTCAGCATTACAAGCAGGTCAGCGTCGCACAGCGAAGCGACTATCGCGGAAAGTGTGTCGTTCTCGTCGAAATCGAGCTGTTTTATTGAGATCGCATCGTTGGCGTTGATTATCGGGACCACACTCATCTCGAACAGGCGGTTGAACGTGTTGATAACGTTCGTGCGGCGCTCCTTGTTGGAGATAACGTCGCGGGTCAGCAGGAGCTGTGCCACAGTGTGGTTGTACTTCCCGAAAGTTTCGCTGTAGAACGTCATCAGCTCTGACTGACCTATCGCCGCCACAGCCTGCTTTCCGGGGATATCCGTGGGCTTGCATGGGAGTCCCGCCTGCGCGGCGCCGACGCCCTGCGCTCCGGAGGTCACGAATACTATCTCCCTGCCGGAATTCTTGATGTCGGACATTACCTCGATGAGGTGCTGGCATTTCCTAAGGTTCAGGTGTCCCGTCGGATATGCGAGCGTTGAGCTGCCGACCTTTATAACTATTCTTTTCTTGTTCTCTAATTGTTTCATGATATCCTCTTTCCGATTCATGAGCTATTTAAGGGCGTTTCCGCTCCTGCACATAAACGTACATTTTATATTATAACAAAACTCTGTGCAAATTGCAACACATATCTTGAAAAAAGTAACAGCCGAATAAAATTTTCTGACAATTTGTCTGAAAATTATGCGAATTACATAAAAACCCTATTGATTTTTTATTTAGATTGTGGTAGAATTAATTATCTACCTGTGAGAGCGTTACAAGTTACCACAGGCTGACTATTAAAATTCAAGGAGTTAAAATGGATAATATAGCTGAACAGCTGGTCGAAAAACGCCGCACCGGCGCTGACCTTGCAAAGAAAATACTCATTTCGGTAGCCGCACTGCTCGTTGCGTCGTTCTTCATGTACCTCGCAATGATGGGCTTCTTCGTTATGGTCATACTTGCCGTGCTAATACTTGCCGGCGGCGTGTGGCTACTCGGTAATTTCAATGTTGAATATGAGTATATCCTCACAAACAACGACCTCGACATCGACAAGGTCATCGGCAAGAGAAAGCGCAAGCGCATGATATCCCTTGACGTTTCCACCGCCGAGGAATTCGCGCCCTACCCCGCCGAGCACGACGTACCCGCAGACGCGACCGTACATGCTTACACCGGCTCGGAAACCGACGCGTACTACCTCGTTGTGAACCACAGCGGCTACGGCAAGGTAAAGCTCATTTTCAACCCCAACGAAAAAATGCGCGATGCTATCACGCAGGAGCTTCCCAATTCGCTGCGCATCAAGCTCAAGCACAACCTGCTCAACAAGGACTAATTAAGGAAGGCAGAAGTACGGCGAGCCGTACCTCGTACTCACATAATGGCAAATAATTTATTCATACGCGTCGGCACTGACGTTATCGAGATAAAGCGCATACGCCGCGCTTCACGCAACCCGAAATTCCTCGCGAACTACTTTTCCGCCGACGAGATAAGGTACCTCGTTGCTCACAAGCTCTCCGCCGAGCTCATCGCGGAGAACTACTGCGCTAAGATCGCGTTCGCAAAGGCGATAGGTACGGGCTTCCGCATTGTACGTCCGAGCGAGATCACCGTCCTGCGCGACCGTATCGGCTCCCCGTTCATCATCACCACCGGGCGCGCAAAAATGCTCGAGGAACGCGAGCACTACGAGTTCAACGTTTCAGTCGCGCACTGCAAGGACTACGCTACCGCGACCGTTATAGTCAACAGAATTTAATACCTGCGCCGCACGGCTCTGCGGCGCTTTTTTCTGCAAAAATGAGGATATGTGAGGTTACGCTATGAAACGACTTGTATTGGGAATGACCGCGCATGTGGACTCCGGAAAGACTACGCTTTCGGAGGCAATGCTCTACACCGCCGGAGAGCTGCGCAGGCTCGGCAGAGTTGACCACGGCGATGCATTCCTCGACACCGACCCTATCGAGCGCAGCCGCGGTATCACCATCTTCTCTAAACAGGCTGTAATGCGCTACGGCGGCAATGACTACACGCTGCTCGACACCCCGGGGCATGTGGATTTTTCCGCCGAAACTGAACGCGCGCTCCGGGTGCTGGACTACGCGGTGCTTGTGATAAGCGGTACGGACGGCGTCCAGAGCCACACTGAAACCCTCTGGCGGCTGCTGAAGCGCTACGAAATTCCCACCTTCATCTTCGTCAACAAAATGGATATCAGCTTCCTCGGCAGGGACTCCCTCATCGCGGAGCTGAAGCGAAAGCTCTCGCAGGGCTGCGTTGATTTCTCCGACGACCGCCCGGACGGGCTTCCTGACGAGCTGGCGGAATGCTCTGAGGACATGATGAACGCTTTTCTGGAAAGCGGCGAAATTACCGACCAGCTTATTTCCGCGGCAATTTCCCGGCGGGAGCTGTTCCCGGTCGTTTTCGGCTCCGCTCTCAAGCTGAGGGGCGTTGAATCGCTCCTCAAGACCATCGACAGGTTTTCCGCCCAGCCGGAACAGTCCGGGGACTTCGGCGCGGTGGTCTACAAAATAACCACGGACGACCAGGGCGCCCGGCTCACCCACATGAAGATAACCAGCGGCTCGCTTAAGGTCAAATCACTGCTGGACTGCGGCGGAAAGCAGGAAAAGGTGAACCAGATACGAATCTACTCCGGTGCGAAATTCTCCACCGCCGACGAGGCTCCCGCCGGGACGCTCTGCGCCGTCACCGGGCCGACCGCCAGCCGCGCCGGCGAGGGTATCGGCGTCGAACGCGACCGGGAAGCTCCCCTTCTGGAGCCTGTGCTGACCTATCGCATGATACTTCCGCCGAAAACTGATATCCCGACTACTCTTGCTAAGCTCCACGGGCTGTGCGACGAGGATCCCATGCTCCGTATCGTCTGGAACGAGCAGCTTAAGGAGATACACGTCCAGCTCATGGGCGAGATACAGCTCGAGGTGCTGAAAAGCCTTATCCATGACCGCTTCGGGCTTGAGGTGCAGTTCGACGAGGGCAGCATCGCCTACAAGGAAACCATCGAGGCTCCCGTGGAAGGCGTAGGGCACTACGAGCCGCTGCGGCACTACGCGGAAGTACACCTCCTGCTTGAGCCCGCCGAGCGCGGCACCGGGCTGCACTTCGCCGCCGACTGCCGCAAGGACGACCTCGACATCAACTGGCAGCGGCTTATACTCACACATCTGGAGGAAAAGGCTCACATCGGGGTCCTGACCGGATCGCCCATCACCGACATGCGCATTACCGTGGTCGCCGGCAAGGCTCACATAAAGCACACCGAGGGCGGTGACTTCCGGCAGGCTACCTACCGCGCAGTGCGGCAGGGACTGCGCTCCGCGAAGTCGGTGCTGCTGGAGCCATGGTACGAATTCCGGCTGACAATCCCGCAGGAATGCACCGGGCGAGCAATGACCGACCTCCAGCGAATGAACGGCGAGGTAGACCCGCCGGAATCCACCGGTGAGGACACGGTTTTCACCGGAAGCGCTCCGGTTTCCGAGCTGCGGGGATATCAGGCGGAGGTCATCAGCTACACCCGCGGAAAAGGGCGGCTTAGCTGCATTCCAAAGGGATATTTCCCCTGCCACAACGCCGACGAGGTGATAGCCCGGATAGGCTACGACGTCGATTCCGACGTTGACAACTCTGCGGACAGCGTGTTCTGCTCCCACGGCGCGGGAGTGCTCGTACCCTGGAACGAGGCTCCGTCGCGAATGCATGTGGACAGCGGGCTTAGATTCGGCGAAAACGACCGTGGCGAGGAGGAGCCGGTGGTAACTCCGCAGCTCGTCAGCACCTACAAGCAGCGCGTCGCCGCCGACAAGGAGCTGATGGAGATCTTCGAGCGCACATACGGCAAGATAAAGCGCAGCGAGCGCTCCGCAATGCGCACTGAAAAGCACGTCCCGCAGCCGAAAACTCCTAAGCTCCCGCCGATCCCGAAAGGTCCGGAGTACCTGCTGGTTGACGGATACAACATCATTTTCGGCTGGGAGGAACTCAACAAGCTCGCAAAGGAGAACCTGGAGCTTGCCCGGGCGCGGCTGATAAACATAATGTGCAACTACCAGGGATTCAGCCGCTGCAACCTTATCCTGGTGTTCGACGCCTACCGCGTAAAAGGAAAGCACCGCGAAATCGAAAACGAAATGGGCATCACGGTGGTCTACACCAAGGAAGCGGAAACCGCCGACATGTACATCGAAAAGACCGCGCACGAACTAGGGCGCAGCTACCGAGTGCGCGTTGCTACGTCGGATAACGTGGAACAGATAATTATCCTCGGAAACGGCGCAGTGCGGGTTTCCGCGACGGAATTCCTCGCGGAGGTCACCGAGGTAGAGAATGCGATACGGAAGATAATCGAGGAGAAATACAACTAGGAGGCGGCAAATGCTGACTTTAAAAGAGATAGCGCACATACGCTCCGATTTCCCGGAGAAATTCGGCATTCCGCGCCAGAGCGGTCTTGTGGAGGAGCTTGTTTCCACGATAGTTTTCGAACCGGAATACCGCGTTCCGGAGGCGCTGCGCGGTCTGGAGCAGTACTCGCACATCTGGCTGGTGTGGGAATTCTCGAAGGCGGTCCGGGACGGCTGGAGTCCGACAGTACGCCCTCCCAGGCTCGGAGGTAATACGCGCATGGGAGTTTTCGCGACCCGTTCGCCGTTTCGTCCGAATCCGCTGGGGCTTAGCTGCGTGAAAATAGAAAGCATTCAGCTTTCCACGCCCGACGGTCCCGCAATACGGGTTTCCGGCGCCGACCTTATGGACGGCACCCCCATCTACGATATCAAGCCGTATCTCCCTTACGTCGACTGCCGCCCGGACGCCTCCAACGGTTTCGCGCTGGCGCAGCAGGACGGCGTCCTCTCCGTGGTGATCCCGGAGGAACTTCAAAGGCTCGTCCCCGCCGGGAAGTTTGCAGCGCTCACCTCCGTGCTGGCACAGGACCCGCGTCCGCAGTACATTTCCGACCCCGCCCGGGAATACACGATGAGCTTTGCGGGAATGGAGGTCAGCTTCACCGTTGACGGCGACAGGCTGACCGTTACGAATATCCGGTAATTTTAAAGGAGCGTTCCGATTTGGAACGCTCCTTGTTGCTTATTGAAATGTGCCTTTATCGACAGCCAGAATCAGGTTGCGATTCCCGCGAACTGGCTCTGATACAGCTTGTAATACTCGCCCTTCTGCGCCAGCAGCTCGTCGTGGTCGCCTGCTTCGACTACCTTTCCGCCGCTGATGACGACTATCTTGTCAGCGTCGCGTATCGTGGATAGTCTATGCGCGATTATCAGGCTTGTCCTGCCCTTCATCAGCGCCACCATCGCTTCCTGAATGTGCATTTCAGTACGCGTGTCGATACTGGAAGTCGCTTCGTCGAGGATAAGTATCTTCGGGTCGGCAAGCACCGCGCGGGCTATCGAAATAAGCTGCCGCTGTCCCTGGGAAAGATTGCTTCCCCCCTCGGTCAGCATGGTGCTGTAGCCGTCGGACAGCTTGGATACAAAGTCGTCGACTCTTGCCACCTTTGCCGCCCGGACTATCTCCTCGTCCGTTGCGTCTATCCTGCCGTAGCGGATATTCTGCGCTATAGTGTCGGAGAAAATTACCGTGTCCTGCAATACTATGCCGATACTTCCACGCAGCTTGTCTACCGGAATGCTGCGGATATCCTGACCGTCGAGGGTTATCTCGCCGCCGTCGATATCGTAGAACCTCGTCAGCAGGTTGACGACCGTGGTTTTGCCGCTGCCGGTCGCTCCGACTATCGCTATCTTCTGACCGCTCTTGACCCACAGGTCAAAGTGCTTCAGCACCTGCTCGCCCTGAACGTAGGAGAAGTCGATATCCTTGAAATTGATGTCGCCATTTACGTTCGCGATCTCGAACGGCTCGTTTCCGCCGGGGTTCTCCGGCTCGCTGTCCATTACCTCGAAAACTCGCTCCGCGCCTGCAAGCGCAGACTGTATCTGCGCGTACTGGTTCGCAATCTCGTTTATCGGGCGTGTGAACTGCTTCGAATAGGTTATGAACGCCTGGATAGTTCCTATCGAAATATAGAACATGTCAGTTTCCGGCCGTGACGCAAGGACCGCTCCGACTACCGCGATAAGCAGGAAGCTGAGATTTCCTATCGTATTCATGCAGGGACCCATTACGCCGCCGAGTATCTGCGCCTTAATGCCGACGTTCTTCAGCTCGTCGGAGGTCCTGTTGAAGTCGCTGCATATCTGGCTCTCATGAGTGAACGCCTTGACCGTCTTGCAGCCGCTCACTGCTTCCTCTATCTGACCGTTGAGCTGACCGAGCTTCGCCTGCTGGAGCGGGAAGAACTTACGCATGTACTTCGAGAGCACCTTAGTGACGAGCAGAGTCAGCACGATAGTCACCATGCTGACAAGGGTCATGAGCCAGGAATGTATCAGCATCATGACAAAGCAGCCGACAAGCATTATAACGCCCGAAATGAGCGAACCGAGCGACTGGGAAACGGAATTCGAAACGTTCTCGACATCATTCGTCATTCGGCTTAGGATATCGCCGTGCTTGTGGGTGTCCATGTACTTTATCGGGAGCCTGGATATCTTCGCAAACAGGTCCTTTCGCATTACCCTTACAGTGTACTGCGACAGCTTAGCAGCAAACAGGTTCTGGAAATATGTGAACACCGCGGAGCAGAGGTACACCGCTCCGAGCACTACCAGCCAGGTGACCAGCATGTTAACGTCCAGGTCCGCAATGGAGTCTATCGCATTCGCAAGTATCGTCGGCGCAATTACGTTGAGCAGAGTTGCGACGAGCATTACCGCTAGCATCGCGATTATCAGCCGCCGGTTCTTGCCTATGTAGGTCAGTATCCTGCTAAGAGTCACGCGGAGATTCTTCGGCTTCTCGCCGGGCATCATGCCGGGAGGGCCTCCGCGACGTCCTCCGGGACCGCCCGGTCCGCCGGGTCTGAAACTTACTACGGGAGCTTCCTTAGCCAATCTGCGCAGCCCCCTCTCTCATCTGGGAATTATAGATGTCACGGTAAACATCGCAGGAACTCATCAGATTATCGTGATTGTCGAACGCGACGATCCTGCCGTTGTCTATTACCGCTATCTTGTCCGCGCGCATAACGCTCGCCACTCTCTGCGCGATCATTATCACGGTAGTGCCCTGGAGCTTCCCGCGCAGCGCGCTTTGCAGCTTTGCGTCCGTTGCAAGGTCCAGCGCGGACATGCTGTCGTCGAATATAAGTATTTCGGGTTTCTTCACTATCGCACGCGCGATGGAGAGCCGCTGCTTCTGACCGCCGGAAAGGGAGCTGCCCTTTTCAGTTATCATGTCCTGATAGCCGTCGGTAAAGCCGCTTATGAACTCGTCCGCCTGGGCTATCTCCGCAGCGCGCCTTACTTCCTCGTCGGACGCGTCCGGGTCGCCCCAGCGGATATTCTGCTCGATGGTTTCGGAAAAAAGCTCGCTCTTCTGCAATACAAAACCTATCTTGCGGCGCAGGTCGTCCAGCTTGTAATCCCTGACATCGACGCCGTCCACCAGCACCTCGCCCCCGGCCGCATCGTAGAAGCGCGGGATAAGGCTAACGAGCGACGTTTTGCCGCAGCCGGTGGCGCCCAGTATCGCAACAGTTTCGCCGCTGTTCACGCGGAAGCTGACATCGGTCAGCACGTTTCCGCTCTGCACGCCGGGGTATCTGAACGATACGTTGCGGAACTCAACCGTTCCGGTTTCGGGAGTTTCGCTCTCCTGGTAACTGCCATCGGCGATGACCGGATCAGCATCGAGGACTTCCCGTATACGGTTGGCGGAGGCTGTCGCTCTCGTTACCTGCTGGAACATCATGCCTATCATCATCATGGACATGAGTATCTGCGTGATGTAGGTGATAGCAGCCATGATACTGCCGACCTGCGCTTCTGCTGCCGCCGCGCGGACGGATTCCCCGCCTATCCAGATAACCATGATTACTGAAGCGTTCATAAGTATCGAAAGCACCGGAACAAGCAGCGCCATCAGCTTCTGAACATGCAGATTGGTTGCGCACAGCTCGTCGTTTGCCTGGTTGAAGCGCTTGTTTTCGTAGTCCTCGCGGGTGTAAGCCTTGACTACGCGTGCGCCGCTGACGTTCTCCTGAACGACAGAATTCACGCGGTCGAGCTTCGCCTGGACGATGCTGAACAGGGGCGCGCCTTTTTTCAGCACAAGTATGATAACGACGATCTGAATCGGCAGAGTGAAAAGCAGAATGTAGCCGAACGTCGGGTTTATCGAAAGAACCATAACGATACCGCCGATGAACTGCATGAGGGTGCGCACCATCATTCGCAGAGCCATTCCGACGAAGTCCTGGCACGCGGTTATGTCGTTGGTGAGCCTTGTCACCAGCGAGCCGATAGTGAACTTATCGGTCTGCTGGAACGACATTTTCATGACCTTGGCGAAAGCGTCCTTGCGCAGGTCGTTCGAAAAATTCTGCGCAGCCATGTTCCCGAAAACGCCGGAAAGCACGCCGCCCAGGCAGCCAACAAACGTGAATATCAGCATCTGGATACCCAGGTTTATTATAAGCTGCATATCCCCGGTCACGATGCCCTCGTCAACTATCCTGGACATAAGCGAGGGCTGCACCAGGTCCATGCTGACCTCAAGGATCATGAAAAGCGGGGAGAGTATCACGAAATACCAGTACTTTCCGAGGTATTTCAGTACCTTAGTCAATTGATTCTCCTCCAACTTCCCTGCGGAGGTTCTCGGTCATTTTGGCGAGTATCTTGCGGGCGGTCGCCTGCTCCTTTTCGGAGATGTCCTTCAGCATGAGCTGCTCTGCGCGTTCGAACGCTTCGAGTATCTTAGCGTGCATCTCCCTGCCCTTTTCGGTGATGTAAACGTGAGTTTCGCGGCGGTCTACGTCGTTCTTCTCGCGGCGCACGATCCCCTCGCGCTCCATGTTGCGCAGGGTTATGCTGATGGTAGGAGCCTTGAGCTGGGTAAGGTTCACGAGTTCGAGCTGGGTCATGCCGTCCTGCTCCATCAGGGGCTTCATAACGTGACGGTAGGAGGAACGCATGCCTATAGCCTCGAGCTCACGGCAGACGTACTTGCCGAACATGAAGGAAGCGTCATTCACGCTCTTTATGGTTTCGTTGCCCTTGAACATGTAGGTGTTGTTGTTGCTGTTTTTCATTGTGTTGTCCTTTCTCAGTTGTGTTTGCATCGAAAAGTTAGTCTACTAATCAACTATTAATATTATAACAACTTTTTCGTTAAAGTCAATAAACATTAGGTGAAAAATTGATGAAAATTGCCCAGTCAAGAATGAAGTTTGAATGATGTCCAAAATCCGCCGACCTCCTCAAAACCGTTTGTTAGCCGGTGTTAGCTAATTGTGTAACGTCAGTTACCTTTTAAGGTTATGAATTGTTACCATTTTGTAACCATTTTGTAACCGGCTTGACATTTTTCAGCAAATAGTATATAATATGCGGTGGAATGTTCAATTAAGCTGACAATTTCAACAAAACCCGATAAACCTCATCAATTTCAAAATCACGGCATTATTTCAGAACGGAGCATTTAAATGTTTAGAAAGCACTCGGCTGCGCTTGCGGCTATCATCTCGGCAGCAGCACTCCTCACGATAAACGTTTCCGCAGCAGACAGCCAGCCCGCACTTTCCCATACCAGCGGATACTACGATAACTCGCAGTATGTCACTGTAGTCAACTACGACAGCGACACTGATATTTACTTCACGACCGACGGCACCAAGCCCGGAACTGACTCCACCGTCTACGACGGAACTCCCATCACCATCTCTGACAACACTGTGGTACGCATCGCGGCGTACAGCGGCGAGGAACTTGTCAACACGGACAAGGCGTCGATAAAAATACGCACTTCCACACCGTCCGCGTCAGTTGACGGCGGAGAATACAGCGACAGCTTCAAGGTGAAGCTGACCTGCTCCGACCCGGACGCGGTGATATACTATACCACCGACGGAACCACCCCCACAAAGGATTCTGCAAAGTACAAAAAGGCGATAACCATCAGCGAAACCACAACGCTGCGCTTTGCCGCCTATTCCCCGGAGAAGTCCCGCAGCAAGGTCGTCACTGAAAAGTACATTATAAAAGAAACTGACTTCGACGACCCGATGTGCCAGGCTCTGTTCGAACTGGTCAACGAAACCCGCGCGGAATACGGGCTGAAGCCCCTCAAGGCTCACGCAGACCTGACTGCTGCGGCGCAGGTACGCGCTAAGGAGTACTCCTGCTACCAGTCGCACTACCGTCCGGACGGCAGCCGCTGGGACACTATCCTATCCGCATACGGGATCAGGACGAATGTCCGCGCTGAAAACCTCGCGTACTACTACACTTCTGCAAAGCAGGCAATGAAATGCTGGATGAACGACTCCTTCCACCGCGGGAATATCCTCAATCCTAATACCGAGTACATAGGGCTTGCATGCTACAACAACGGCTGGTGCAACTACTGGTGTCAGCTGTTCATCGGGTGATACAATGCTAAGTAAGATACTTTCGCACGAAACCTGCGCACAGTGCAGGCTGTGCTGCACATTTGTAGAAAGCGACAAGTGGGAGATACCGCTATTTGTCGGAAAGCAGGAAACTGCCACCGCCGAAAGCTTCGCTCCGGTAAAGCGTATTCCCGGTACGGAAAGCTGCGTTTTCGATATGAAGTTCAATGGCGATGAGATAATCTACTGCCCCGCCGCAAGCGACCATGGCTGCGTCCTCGGCGCGGAACGCCCATTTGATTGCAGGATCTGGCCGTTCCGCGTGAACGACCTGAACGGAATGCGGGTAGTCACGCTCTCCCCGGTCTGTCCGGCTGTGAAGAAGCTCCCGCTGGAGGAACTGTGCAGATTCGTTGAAACTGATGATTTCGCCGGAAAGCTGTTCCGCCATGCGGCTGAATTCCCCGAATCGGTCAAGCCCTACGAGGACGGATATCCTATCCTTGCCGTCGAAAAAAGATGATAATCCTGGCTGCCTTAACGCAGCCATATTTTTTATGGGAACCTCTAAAAACCGGTTTGAAAAGGGAAAATGGGTAGAGTGCGCCGAATGCGATGAAAGCCGACGAAGTAAGGCTGTATGCCTTACGAGGAGGTTTGAAGAAGCAGTCGGTGTGCTATACACATTTTCATTCAAACAAGGTTTTTAGAGGTGACCTTATATTTTTGCAAATTTCCGGCGCAAAATCGGAAAATGCAACCGAAATTAACATTTATGTAATCCGCGGTTGGTTGAAAACAAAGCCGCGGCGCGGTATAATTTAGACGAGGTGAAAACATGGGCATCGAATTCAACAATCTCAAGCTTTTCCGCAAACAGAACGGCTATACCCAGGAAGAAATCGCTGAAAAGCTGAATGTTTCTCGGCAGGCTGTCGCAAAGTGGGAAAGCGGCGACACCATTCCCGACATTGAAAACTGCATAGCGCTCGCGGACATCTACGGCACTACAGTCGACATGCTGGTCAGGAAGCTGACCGGGCTTTCTGACACGCAGGACGGGAAGAAGCACATTTTCGGGTTCTCGAAAATGAACGACAAGGGTCAGATAACCCTCCCGAAAAAGTGCCGCGAAGTTTTCGGTCTCAATTCCGGCGACGCTATACTTATCCTCGGCGACGAGGACAAGGGGATAGCGCTTGTCAAGCTCGGCGGCATGATAGAAGCCGTCAGTGACCCAACTGGAGGTAAGCGTAATGACAGCAGTACAGACAATAGGTCTGACAAAAAGGTACAAAGAAAAAACGGCAGTAAACAGTCTTGACATCACGGTCAAAAAGGGCGAACTCTTCGCGCTCCTGGGCGTGAACGGCGCCGGAAAGACCACAACTATCCGCATGCTGACCTGCCTTTCAAAGCCCACCAGCGGCGAGGCTTACATCTGCGGGCACAGCGTTAGAACGGAAAGCCCGCTAGTAAAACGCGCAGTCGGCGTTTCGCCGCAGGATACCGCTGTTGCGGACAACCTGACCGTCCGGGAAAATCTGGAGCTCATCGCGAAGATCTACGGGCTGACAGCGGAAAAGCAGGATTCCCGCGTTGCGGAAATGCGCGAGATGTTCGGGCTGGACGAGGTCATGGGTCAGCGTGCAAAAACGCTCTCCGGCGGCTGGAAGCGTCGCGTTTCCATCGCAATGGCGCTGATATCCGAGCCGGAGGTGCTGTTCCTCGACGAGCCTACCCTCGGGCTTGACGTGCTCGCACGCCGCGAGCTCTGGAGCGCTATCGAATCCCTCAAGGGAAAAATGACCGTTATCCTCACGACCCACTACATGGAGGAGGCTGAAAAGCTCTCCGACCGGATCGCGGTAATGGTCGGCGGCAGGCTCCGCGCGATAGGGACGCTTTCCGAACTGGAACAGCTGACCGGAGAAACCGGTCTGGAAAACGCGTTCGTTAAAATCGCGGAATCGGATTTCGGGGGTGAGAACGCATGAACAGAGTGCTTGCTTTTTCCGGGAGGAACCTGAAAGAACTGCTCCGCGACCCGCTTAGCTACATATTTTGTCTGGGATTCCCGCTCGTTATGCTTGTCATTATGAGCATCGTCAACCAGAGCATTCCTCCGGAAGCCGGAATGACCATCTTTGATATAGAGAACCTCTCCGGTGGTATCGCGATGTTCGGGCAGTCGTTCATAATGCTGTTCACCTGCCTGACGGTTTCCAAGGACCGCAGCGGTGCGTTCCTGACCCGGCTTTACGCCTCCCCGATGAGGAGCGTGGATTTCATCGCCGGGTACACGCTGCCGGTGCTGCTGCTCGCTGTGATCCAGTCCGCGATAACCTTTGCGGCTTCGATGATCGCTGCTGTTGTACTGGGCGGCTCTGTCAGCGTCGGCGGAGCGCTGTTCTCAGTCGCTGTGCTCATTCCAGGGGCGGTGTTCTTTATCGCTGCCGGGCTGCTGTTCGGTTCGCTGTTCAACGAAAAGGCCGCGCCCGGACTATGCTCCATCATCATCTCGCTTGCTTCGCTGCTCGGCTGCGTGTGGTTCGACGCCGACAGCGCCGGGGGCGTCATGCTGGACGTCTGCAAGGCGCTGCCGTTCTATCACTGCGTTAAGGCGGCGAGAATGGCTACGGCGCTCCAGCCTGACGGTATCGGCGTTCACCTGCTGATCGTCGCAGGCTACGCGGTCGGATTTTCAGCGCTTGCTGCTCTTGTATTCCGCAACAAAATGCGGGCTGACCTCGCATAAAAAAAGCTCCTGACATGCCGCACAGAGCTGGTCGTCAGGGGCTCATGGATAAAA
>CAKSHG010000029.1 GCA_934456315.1 uncultured Oscillospiraceae bacterium
GTAGCTCTGGCTGTAGTTCCTGCTGTTCTGGCTGGCGCTGCAATCGTAGTTGCTAAGAAGAGAAAGTAATTCAGTAAACACTGAATGAACCTCGCTTCTAAAGGTTAACAAGATCCCGCTCCGAAAGGGGCGGGATTTTTGTTTTACGGAACATAATTGTCTGCGTTTCGGAGCACTAGTCAGTTTTAATAAACTTTTATAAATTTGTTTGTGCAAGTTGACGAACGGCGGCTAAGTCCGCAGAAAATTAAGGAATTTAGGTAAATGCCGATAAATCATGCAGAGAATGAGTACAAAATATAGTGTGTGGGCGAATAAATGATCAAAATATAGACTATATATAGAATGGAAGTGTTTTGCAACTAAAAGTTGGCGTTTGGAAAGGTTGCCGGGGGTAATTTATATAAGTTGACTAAAAACGGGCACGGGTTATTGACATTAGCGGTTAAATTTGATATAATTAATACGGTATATATGATGGCGGTGTTATGGAATCGTGTGTATTCCGTCAGAAATCCGCAGACATGAGAGGTTAAAATGAATAGCATAATTGAAGCTCGGAATGTCTGCATGGACTTCGCAATCGGGGACGGGAGCATCGTTCATGCACTAAAAGGAATAAACCTACAGATACCGCCCAATCGGCTGTCTGTACTGCGCGGGCGTTCCGGCTCGGGCAAAACTACGTTGATAAATATCCTCGGCGCGCTTGACCGACCAACATCGGGGGAGGTCATGTTCCTGGAGGACGGACGCGATATTACAAAGATTTCTGATAAAGAAAGAGATCGGCTCCGGCGGATCGATATGGCGTTCGTTTTTCAGTCAGTCGCGCTTATTTCTACCATGACGGCGTTTGAAAACGTCGAATTTGCACTAAGACTTACTGGACTGCCATATAAGGAAAGGGTCGAACGTGCACGGCAGAGCCTGATACAGGTCGGGCTTGAAAAGAGGATCAACCATCGCCCAGGCGAGATGTCCGGCGGCGAGCAGCAGCGAGTGGCGATCGCAAGAGCAATTTCACACTCGCCAAAGATCATTTTTGCCGACGAACCCACTGCGGAGCTTGATTCACCGACCGCACTCGCGGTCATGACGCTCTTCAAGGAGCTTGTAAGGCAGAATGACCTGACAATAGTAATGACAACTCACGACACGACTATGATGGATTTGGCTGATAACGTTTACACGCTGGAGGACGGCGTGATTTCTGACGTTAAGCAGAATTTCGAGGAGGGAGCCGATGCCTAAAAAAGTGCTCCTTGCTCCGCCCGAAAACATTATGGTGCAGGCAGAGAACCTCGTGAAGATCTACAAATCGCGCGATGTCGAAGTAATGGCGCTCCAGGGGCTGGACCTTACGGTCGAGCGCGGAGAGCTGATGGGACTGATAGGCGCCAGCGGAAGCGGCAAATCAACTCTGCTGAACATGCTGGGCGGACTGGACAGACCATCGGCGGGAAGCCTGTATGTCGACGGCGTGGATATGTTGAAATTCACGGAGAAAGACTTCATAGAATATAAGCGAAAGACGGTAGGGTTTGTGTGGCAGAATAATGCCCGCAACCTTATCCCATACCTGACCGCAAAGCAGAATGTCGAAATGCCAATGCTGCTTTCCGGGTTCAGCGGCAGAAGCCAGCGTGCAAACGAGCTGCTGGATATGGTAGGTCTTTCACATCGCAAGAACAGCCGGCTCGACCAGATGTCCGGCGGAGAGCAGCAGAGAGTTGCGATAGCAATCGCGCTGTCCAATAATCCGAAGCTGCTTCTTGCGGACGAACCGACCGGTTCGGTCGACACGGCAACGTCGAAGCTGATACTGGACGTGTTCAGGGAACTTAACAAGGCAATGGGCGTTACGATAATAATTGTGACGCATGATACAAAGCTTTCGGCACAGATAGACCGTGTGGTAGCTATCCGAGATGGCAAGACCTCCACGGAGCTGGTACGAAAGCCGGGCATTGCAAAGTCGTTCGGCGAACTCACCGAGCAGGAGGAAACCTCGCATGAGGAACTCACCGTGCTCGACAGGGCAGGGCGGCTTCAGATCCCCAAGGAGTATCTTGAGGAACTCGGGCTCAAGGGCGGCGACAAGGTCCGCGTGGAGCTTGAGGAAGGAAGGATCTCCATTTACCCGCGCGGCATCGCGGACAAGGCAAGTAAATAATCGGGAGGGAGAACCCGATTTGCTGCAAAGCAGTATTTAGGAAAGGTGGATTTCACTGTGGCAAAAGAGCGAAAAGCCAGACTGAAGAGAGTCACTTCATTGTTCATGTCAGCCGTAATGGCGGCGACTCTCGTACAGGTCCAGCTGGCGCCCGGCGCTGCTGCGGAGGAGGAGAGCGCAGACTCATCGTCCTCCACGACCGTTAACGCGGACAGCCTGAGCATCGTCAGCAACAAAAACGCGTACAGAAAGTACATAGCAAGATATCCGGACGCTGCAAAGCCGATGGAGGAGGTCAACATTGATGTCACCCAGTTCGAGCAGAGCGATGACATTGATGTCCAGCTTGAGGACTATGAGGGCGAGAAAAAGTGCGTCGCATGGGTGGACTGCGAAGGAACACTGACATGGATGTTCGACGTTAAGACCGCTGGTCTGTACAACCTCGAAATGTTCTATCACCCCATCACCGCGACCAACACCACCATCGAGGTCGAGATGAAGATCGACGGCGAGTATCCGTTCGATGAAGTCAAGCTGGTCGAACTTGACCGCTACTGGCAGAACGAAACGCAGATCGGCTGGGACGCAAGAAAGAAGAACCAGAAGCGTCCTCCCCAGGTTGAGTACAATACCTGGGTGACATACCCGATCAAGGATAAGGACGGACTTATCAATACTCCTTACTTCTTCTACCTTTCCGAGGGCGAGCATGAGATCTCGCTCACAGGTATCAAGACCAACTTCTACCTGAAGGGCATGAAGTTCTACAATACCGAGGAGCTTCCCAGCTATGCCGACATCAAGCCCACCCAGGAGCAGATCGAAGCTACTCCCGCTTTCGGAAGCAACACCGATATTGGTCATATTGAGGCTGAGAACACTTATTATACAACCTCCTCCACTCTGTATCCTACCTATGACAGAACTGACTACTCCGTCAGCCCCTCTCACCCGGTAAACAAGCGCTACAACACTGTCGGCGCGGATACATGGGATCAGTCTACCCAGACCATCGCATGGCAGGTAGATGTTCCCGAGGACGGATACTATAAGATGCAGATCAGATGCCGTCAGAGCACGATGCGCGGATTCTTCTCCAACCGCCGCGTCTACATCAACGGCGAAGTCCCCTGCAAGGAGCTTGACGATATCAAGATCCAGTACAACCCCAACTGGCAGACAGTTGAGCTCAAGGACGAGAATGGCGAGTACATCTACGTTTTCCTCCACAAGGGCACCAATGAGATAGCGCTCGAAGCTATCCCTGGCGATATCGGTCCGGTTATGGAGCGTCTTGACGACCTCATCTTCCAGATGAACTACTACTACAGACGTATCCTCATGATCACCGGTCCGTCCCCCGATGAGTACAACGACTACTACCTCGAGGATCAGATCGAGGGTCTGTTCGACTTCCTTGAAACCGCTATCGACACCCTCTATAAAGAGAAGGCTGGCATCGAGGCTCTGACAGGCCAGGGCTCCGAGGCATCAACGCTTCAGACAATGGCGGTAATCCTCCAGATGGCAGTTGACCACCCTGAGGACCTGCCGCAGATGCTTTCCTCCATTAAGGATCAGATCTCCGCTGTATCCGCATGGATGAGAGATTACCGCGATCAGCCGCTTGAGATCGACTATATCGAAGTTAAGACATGCCACGACAATTTCCGTGACTGCTCCACAAACTTCTTCTCCGCTCTCGCATTCGGCTTCCAGGCATTCATCGGTTCCTTCTTCGAGGATTACACCTCCGTGTCTGACTCCACAGGCGTTGAAAAGACCATGAATGTTTGGGTATCCCTCGGTCGTGACCAGGCTACCGTTGTTAACGAACTGGTAAGCTCCGAGTACAACCCCAATAACGATACCAAGGTAGCGATCTCGCTGGTTCAGGGCGCCGTTCTTGAGGCAACTCTCGCCGGCAAGGGTCCTGAAGTTGCGCTGTTCATCGGCGGCGACTTCCCTGTAGTCTGCGCTTCCAGAGGACTTCTCGTAAACCTCAAGGAGCAGCCCGGCTACGATTCCATCATCAGCCGATTCACTGATGACGTGACAACGCTTTATGAATTCAACGGCGGCGTTTATGGTCTGCCTCTGACCGAGAACTTCCCGATGCTGTTCTACCGCACCGACGTTCTTGATGAGCTGGGTTACACTGACCCGCCTGCAACATGGGACGAACTTATAAACATGCTGCCTGATATCCAGAGAAAGTATCTGGAGGTAGGTCTGATCCTGCCGTCCAACATCTCTTCTCAGGTATTCGACGCAGGTAACACATTCGTACTGCTCATGCTCCAGACTGGTCAGGACTTCTACAACTTCGACGAGGCAAGCGGTCAGTACATTTCCACAACATTCGACACCGAGGCTGCCGTTGAGGCGTTCACAAAGTGGACTAAGTTCTACACCGTTTACGACTTCGACCAGACCTACGACGCATTCACACGTTTCAGAACCGGTGAGATGCCCATTCTGCTCCAGAACTACGCATTCTACAACCAGCTGAGCGTTGCGGCTCCTGAAATCAAGGGTCTGTGGTCCTTCACTCACGTTCCCGGCTCCTATGTGACCGACGAGAACGGCAACAGAGTAAAGGACAGCGACGGCAACTACAAGATCGACTACACGGCAAACTCCGGTTCCTCCGGTGCAGTTATCTTCAACAGCTGCAAGGACGTAGGCGCAGCTTGGAACTTCATCGACTGGTTCACTACTACGGACGTACAGGTAGAGTATGGTAAGACTATCGAGGCTATAATGGGCCCGATGGGTCGTTACGACACAGCGAACGTTGAGGCGCTGTCCAGACTTAACTGGTCTACTTCCGAGTATAACAAGATCAGCGACCAGATGAACAATCTGAGAGAGGTTCCGATCATTCCGGCTTCCTACGCAGTTACACGAAACGTTTACAATGCATTCAGAGCAGTTGTAAACAACCAGAAGAACCCCAGATACCAGCTCAGCTCCTACAACAGAGATATCAACTCTGAGATCGTAAGAAAGCTGAAGGATCTCGGCTACTACAATGGTTAAGGTCAATACCCTTCCCGCGAAAGCGGGAAGGATACCGTACCATAAGAAAAATAGGAGGAATCAGCTTGTTCGGTAAAGAGAAATCGCAGTATATCGAGGACAGCAAGTTCCGTTATACGATGCGTGAGATGAAGAAGAACGGCAGCGCGTACATACTCGCTCTTCCGTACTTCCTTTTGTTCCTGATATTCACAGGTATACCGGTCGTTATCTCCCTCCCTGTAGGCTTCACGAACTTCAACATGGTTCAGTTCCCGCAGTGGGTAGGACTCAGCAACTTCTATACTCTGTTCCTTCAGGACGACGTTTTCCTTATTGCTATCCAGAATACGCTCGTATTCGCTATCATCACCGGCCCAGTCAGCTACATCGCGTGCTTCCTGCTGGCATGGCTCATCAATGAGATGCCCGGTCCGCTGAAAACCGTATTTACATACATTTTCTACGCTCCGACCCTTGCTGGTAACATCTACGCAACATGGCAGCTCATCTTCTCCGGCGATACCTACGGCTTCCTGAACTCCATGCTCATGAGCCTTGGTCTTATCAACGGTCCGCAGCAGTGGCTGACCGACGCAAGATACATTCTGATGTGCGTAATTATCGTACAGATGTGGATGTCCCTTGGCGCAGGCTTCCTTTCACTGCGTGCAGGCTTCCAGGGCATCGATAAGTCCGGCTACGAGGCTGGCGCTATCGAGGGTATCAAGAACCGTTTCCAGGAACTGCTTTACATTACTATCCCGGCTATGGGTCCGCAGCTTCTGTTCGCGGCTGTAATGCAGATCACATCTTCCTTCACCGCTGGTGATATCGGTAGATTCCTGACCGCATTCCCGTCTACTGACTACGCAGCGCACACGATCATGACTCACGCTTTCGACTACGGTTCTGTCCGCTACGAAATGGGTTACGCCTGCGCTATCTGCTTCCTGCTGTTCATCGTAATGATAATCGTCAACAACGTTATCCGCAAGGCGATGGCAGGAATACTCGATACTTAAGGAGGACGGAAGATGCGCATTATTAAGAAAAGAAAAAAGTGGGGAGGATCCCGCGGCGGCGATATCGCGATATTCATTCTGCTCGTGCTTATCGGTCTGTTCATGCTCTTCCCGATCTATCTGTCGGTAATCCAGTCCATAAAGCCGGTCGAGGAACTGTTCGTGTTCCCGCCTAAGCTCTACGTTCAGCGTCCTACCTCCCAGAACTTCGAGGACATGCTGAAGGTGGCAGGCTCTCTCGACGTACCGTTCTCAAGATATGTTTTCAACTCCGTATTCGTTTCTGTAGTCGTTACAGTTGCACAGCTGTTCCTTTCCTCCTCTGCGGCTTATGTGCTGTCTAAGGTAAAGGCTCCCGGCGTCAAGGCGATGAACAAGGTCATCGAAATTGCCCTCCTGTTCACCTCCTCTGTAACCTACATCGTACAGTACATCGTTATGGCACAGCTCGGCATGATCGATACATACTGGGCTATCACGCTGCCGTACATCGCAACTCCTATGGGTCTGTTCCTTATGAAACAGTTCATGGGTCAGATCCCTGAAAGTATGATCGAAGCAGCAAAGCTGGACGGCGCAAGCCACCTCAGAGTTTGCTGGCAGATCGTAATGCCGAACGTTAAGCCTGCATGGCTCACCCTGATGATCTTCGCATTCCAGGGCGCTTGGCAGATCACCGGCTACCTGTTCGTATATTCCGAGCAGCTCAAGCCTATTCCTATCGTAATGCAGCAGATCGCAGCGGCAGGTATTGCACGAACAGGCGTATCGTCAGCGACAGTTGTTGTGCTGATGCTGCCGCCTATGATACTCTTCCTTATACTCCAGAGCAACGTCGTTGAAACCATGGCGCACTCTGGTCTGAAGGATTGACCTGCTGTACGGAACAGCGATTCTATTTACGAAAGGATGATTTTAGTGCCATCAATCAAGCGCATTGCAGCGCGTGTGACGGCTGCGGCTATGGCTGCGGTCACGCTCATGACAAGCGTTGCGTATGCAGATGAGCCTTACGACGGATATAACTACGACTGGTGGGGCGACCCGGTTCCCTCGCAGAACGGCTACGTTGTAGATAAGGTCATCACCGGTGCAGATATCGGTGTTGGCAACCTCTCCGAGCCGAGCGACATGTTCTTCTCCGACCTTGGTGACATGTATATTGCTGACGCAGCATACAAGCCCACAAGCGGAGCAGAGAACGCAAAGGGCAGGATCATCGCAACAGATGAAAACTTCCAGCTCAAGTTTACCGTTGAAACTCTCGATTTCTCCGGTGTTCAGGACTGGCTCGACCTCAAGGGCAGCGAGCTGAATTCCGGCGCTATCTCCCAGGCAGATTACAATAAGATAACAAACCTTAGCTTCAACGGGCCTACCGGCGTCTATGTAGACGTCGACGAGGGCGAATCCATGATCTACGTTGCGGACAACTCCAACGACAGAGTCGTAGCGTTCACGGTGGACGAGGTCGGCGACGATCAGTACAAGACCTCCGTCGGCAAGGTAAAGGTGGTTTACACCAGACCTGACGCCTCCATGTACGATTCTTCCGTAACGTTCAACCCCAGCAAGGTGCTGGTCGACGCTGCGAAGAACGTTTACGTCTGCATCAAGTCCATCACCAAGGGCGCGGTCGTATTCTCAAAGGAAGGCGACTTCAACGGTTACTTCGGTGCGAACCGAGTAGAGGCTACCGGCGAAGTCCTGATGAACGCTTTCTGGAAGCTCATCTTCAGCCGTGAACAGGCGAAGAGAATGAGAAGAAGCGTTCCTGTCGAGATCTCTAACTTCGACATCGACTCTGATAACTTTATTTATACTGTTACCGAGTCCAAGTCCGCGGATACAGATATCTTAAAGAAGCTGAACTCCGCAGGTACGAACATCTACACAAACCTGGGCTACTCTGACTACACGTTCGGCGACGCGCTGACGAAGTACTACAGAGGTCAGACCTACTCCTCCCAGATCACTGATATCGACGTTTCCGATGACGGAACGATCAACCTGCTCGACCTCAAGACCGGACGTGTGTTCCAGTACGACGACGAGTGCCAGCTGCTGTTCATCTTCGGCGGCATCGGTCAGCAGAAGGGTACGTTCAACATCGTGAACGCAGTAGAGAGCCGCGGAAACAATGTTTACGTCCTCGACGGACGTAAGTGCTCCATCACGGTATTCAAGCAGACCGAGTTCGGTTCCATCGTTCACAACGCTATCGCGCTGTTCAACAGGGGCAAGTACGAGGAAGCAAGACAGCCGTGGGAGGAAGCGCTCCGCCGCGACAGCAACTACTGGCTCGCTTACATCGGTCTTGGTAATGCTTACCTGAACGAGGGCGACTACGACACCGCGATGAAGTACTTCTACTACAACTCCAAGTCCGGCTACAACGACGCGTTCAAGAGCTGGCGTATGAACTTCATCAGAGATAACTTCACTCTCTTTGCAGTCATCATTCTGGTGCTTCTCGTAGGAATCTATTTATTCTCGTCTGTAAGAAACAAGTCCCGTGCAAAGAAACGCGCAGAACAGGAAAAGCTGTTCAAGGAACGCAATAAAGGAAAGGAGGACGTCTGATCTATGAGATTCAATCTTGATATGCCGGCATGGAAATGGCCGTTCTACATCATGCGTCATCCGTTCGAGGGCTTTGAGGATCTCCGCTGGAAGAAAGCCTACAATATGAAGGTGGCTCTGGTCATCGTTGCACTGCTCTTTATCGTGAGCGTGTGCAGTGAGCTCATGACAGGCTTCCTGTTCAACACCGCAGCGGTCAAGATCTTCAACATCGTTCCGATCATTATCCGCACTATCGTAATATTCTTCACCTGGGTAATTGGTAACTGGGCGCTGTGCACACTGTTCGACGGCGAGGGTACTATGAAGAACATCTGCGTTAACACCGCGTATGCTCTGGTTCCCTACATCATCGGTCAGGTCATCAACATAATCCTGTCCAACTGCCTGCTTAGAACTGAGTCAGCGTTCATCACTTTCGTTTCCTATGTAACGATCCTCTGGACTGTGGTGCTGCTGATATCCGGCATGAAAACAGTCCACCAGTATTCCATTCCCAAGACCCTGCTGTTCATGCTTATCACCATTCTTGCAATGGTTGTTATCCTTATTCTTCTGGTACTTCTGGTTTCCCTGTTCCAGCAGGTTTACATATTCATCTACTCGATCTACACAGAGCTGCTGTACAGATTCTCCAACCTTGAGCCTACTGCACTGATCTTCATCTTCATCGGCGTTATCGTTGCCGTCATCGCTATCGTTATCGCAGCGTACACCGCATTTGAGAAGCATCAGATCGCTAAGGAGCGCAAGAAGCTGAAGTCCTGACGAACGAGAACATTGGCGAGCCTGATCCCCGGGCAGGGGAAAAGGCGTAAATATAGTAAATGGTGGTGTAAAAATGCTACATATCCGCAAGAAAATACTTGTCGGCGCACTCTGCGCGAGCATGGTGCTTTCGGCAAGCCAGAGCGTTGCATGGTCTGAGAGCAACAGCATGACGGCAGAAGCGGGTACCGCAGAGGCAGGCTCCAACGAGGCTGCCGACGACGGTGCAGAGGCTGATACCTCCACTGCGGAGGCTTCCACATCTGAGGCACAGCCCGAGGAAGAGGAAGATCAGCCTATCCAGGAAGCAGACGTGCTTGCAGAGTGCGAGCTTGCAGCTTCCAACGAGAACTTCGAGCTGCTGGTGAACACAAAGACCGGACTGTTCGCGTTCCGCACAAAGGACGGAGAGCACATCTGGTGGAGTAATCCCTATAATGCAGATGACGATCCCGTTGCGAATAACTCCAAGAAGGAAGACCTCAAGTCCTCCCTCGTTATCAACGCAGTTAAGGTAACAGATACCGAGTCCCCGTCCACGACGGTGCGCTCCTGGAAAGACAGCGTCAACGCGATAGTTGAAACCGCTGACGACATCAGACCGGGACTTACCGTTACGATGGTAGATAACGGATTCCGTGCCGAGTACACATTCCCGAATGAGGGAATCACGATCCCCTACTACATCACTCTCGAGGGCGATTATCTCCAGGCTTCCATAGCAGTGGACGAGATCACCGAAACCGAGAGCGACCCCGCACTGATCCAGGAAAGCTCACGTTCCGTAGTTGACGTGAACCTGCTCCAGGATCTCGGCGCTGCTTTCTCCGATGAGGAAGGCTACATCATCACTCCGGACGGCTCCGGTGCGGTGATAAACTTCAACAACGGCAAGAGCAAGTCCAACGAATACACACAGCGTATCTACGGCCGCGACCTTGCGAAGAGCCAGGATATGGCTCCCGCAAAGACCGAGCAGGCATACCTGCCGGTAATGGGTATCGTCAGAAATGACAACGCCCTGCTGGAGGTCGTTACCGAAGGCTCCGCTTACGCAACTGCAAGAGCTGCGGTTTCCGGACAGAAGTCCACAAGCTACAATTCCGCATGGTTCAACTTCCAGCTCCGTGCGACCGATACTTACTTCATGGGCGGTCAGAACGCTTCCGCGCTGAACGCTTACCAGGAGGACATCATTCCCGAGGACAGACTGACAGTCCGCTACTATCCTATAGTTAAGGACGGCGTAAGCTACGTTGACGTTGCAAAGCGTTATCAGCAGTACCTCGTTGAGGAAAAGGGCCTGACCAGAACCGACAAGGAAGAGGCTCCGCTCTACCTCGATATCTGGGGCGGCACAGTCAAGGAGCAGTCGATACTCGGTTTCCCTGTAAAGCTCGAAACTGCGGCTACTACCTATGAGCAGGCTAAGCAGATCCTCCAGGAGCTCAATGCGAACGGTGTAAGCAATATCATCGTTTCCTACGAGGACTTCAATGCGGCAGGTATCACCAGCCGAATCTCCAGCAGCGTGGATTATTCCGGCACGCTGGGCGGCAAGAACAAGTGGAACGAGCTCAAGAGCTACTGCGACGCAAGCGGCATCATGCTGGCTCCCAGCTTTGACCTGATGAACTACGAGCGCAGCGGCAACGGCTACACCAAGACCGGCGCTTCCGCGATCGCGATCACCAAGGCTTATGCGACACAGGGCGTTTACGAACTGGCTTTCGGAACTCCGCATGATACACGTTCCAGCTGGTATATCCTCTCACCGTCTTTCTATGAGAGAGTATACGGCGAGGTAGTTTCCAGCTGCCAGAAGGACGGTATGTCCGCTATCTCCGTTGCAGACGGCACCAACATGCTGTACAGCGACTACACAGCGAACGTTTCCAGAAGCACCTCCAGACAGCAGGCAGTCAACAACCTCATCAAGGGCTACGAGATGATCAACCAGAGCGGTATGTCATTCGTATCCGGTGCGGCTAACGACTACGCTCTGCCGTATGTTGACTACCTCAGGGACGTTCCGCTTTACAGCAGCAACTTCGACGTTTACGATTACGATATCCCGTTCTACGAGATCGTTATCCACGGCTACATTCCGTACACCACCAAGGCGAAGAATGCAAGCTCCAGCGCAGACGAGCTGTTCGTTTACTCTGTAGCGACCGGCACTCCGCTTCACTATGAGGTGATGTATCAGGATCCCAACGAGTTCACCGACTGCTCTTACGATGAGCTGTTCTACACTCACTACAGTGGCTGGGTGAACGACATGACAGCTGAATACAAGCTCATGCAGCAGTATGTGCTTCCTCTTACCGATGAAACCATCGAGGACTTCCAGATCACAGACGGCGTGCACTACACCACCACTTTCTCCGACGGAACAGTCGTTGAGGCGGACGTAAGCACCCTCCAGATCTGGGTCAACGGTACCGAGGTAAAGCTTTCCGATTTTGAACAGAAAGGAGCGACAACTGACTGATGAGTGAAGAACTTGAATTAAGCGGGAAGAGCGAGAACACCGCTCCCGCAGAGTCAGCAGCTGAACCCGTCGCAGAGCCGGCTCCGGCTCCCGCGCCGGTCCAGAGAGTGTCTGCTCACAACACGGCCGCCGCTGCTGCGCTCAACGCAGCAAACGAGGAGGTCGATATCCGCCGCAAGGGTGGAGAAAAGGCTCAGATCAAGATAAAGACCACCAAGATCCCCTATGAGAAGAAAAAGGGTCTTTACGGCTACGGCTTCATAGCGCTCTGGTTCATCGGAACACTGTGGCTGTTCATTATGCCGGTACTTACTTCTCTGTGGTATTCGCTGTGCGACACCAAGCTGCTCGATAAGGCAGGCGCACTTGAGGTCGGAATGACCTCCGCGGGTATCTACACCGAGTGGAACGGCTTCTACAACTTCATCAAGGCGTTCACGATCGATACCACCTTCCTTCCGAAGCTGGGTACGGCGCTCGGCGAGATCCTCCCGAACACCATCGTTATCATGATATTCTCCCTGTTCATCGC
The DNA here is from genome assembly GCA_934456315.1 of uncultured Oscillospiraceae bacterium. GTDB lineage: Bacteria > Bacillota > Clostridia > Oscillospirales > Ruminococcaceae > CAG-115. Next base: position 12,603 of record CAKSHG010000029.1, read on the forward strand.
GGTTATCCTGAACCAGAAGTTCAGAGGAAGAACACTTGCAAGAGCGATCTTCTTCCTGCCGGTTCTTATCGCGACTGGTCCGGTCATCAGCGTTATCAACGGTGATATGACCTCCCAGGGCGTATCTGACGCAGCACAGTTCTCCACACTGTTCAAGACCGACCTTGTAACAGAACTGATGGAGTTCATTGGTATCTACAACCTGAACCAGACGTTCACCGACGTCATCAAGACCATCACGTCCGACGTACTGAACCTCGTATGGAACTCCGGTATCCAGATACTGATCTTCCTCTCCGCACTCCAGACTATCCCGCCGTCCGCTAAGGAGGCTGCAAGCATCGAGGGTGCTACCGCATGGGAGTTCTTCTGGAAGATCACATTCCCGTACATCTCACCGATGATCCTGTCCAACCTCGTATATACCGTTATCGACGCGTTCGTTTCTACCGACAACGTCGTAATGGAATACGTTCTGGCACAGTCCAGAAACTGGGAGTACGGCTATTCCGCAGCGCTTGCGTGGATCTACTTCGCAATAGTAGGCGCGTGCCTCGGTATTATCTGCGTGATAATCAACAGGTTCGTTTACTACGAGAATGATTAAGGAGGTTAGAGAAGTGACAGATAAAGAATTTGAGCTCCCTACTGAGGGAAATAATGTTGCTGATCAGCCTGCTGAAAATGTAACATCAGAGTCCATGGAGCAGAGCGCCGCAGCGATCGCGGACAGCTTCAAGCAGGACGAAAAGACCGTTGTAGAGCCTACAGCCGAGTCTATCGCTGAAACCATCGCTGACATCAATTCCGACGCAGCGGTCGCAGTTACCGCGATGCCGACAAAGGCTCCCAAGAAGGAAAAGAAGCAGAAGGACGCGTATCATGTTTCTAATTTCGATATCATCAGAAATTACCACAGATACACAGCTAAGGAGAAGAAGCACTACAGCTACCTGTTCTGGCACCGCATTGCCGGATATGTATGGCCGTTCTTCAGAGCAGTCATCATCTTCGGTCTTAGCTTCGTAATCCTGTATCCTATCCTTTACATGATCTCCACCTCTATCCGTCCCCAGGCGGAAATGAACGACCCCTCCGTAATGTGGATACCCAAGACGATCCGCATGGAGAACTTCGTTGAGGTCTGGAACGCTATTGATTATCCCGGCACACTCTGGAACACGCTGATCCTGAACATCGTGTCCTCGGTGCTCCAGGTAGGTACCTGCGCGCTGACCGGTTACGGCTTCGCGAGATTCAAGTTCAAGGGCAAGAACTTCTTCTTCGCCCTGGTACTGCTCCAGATCATCGTTCCGGTACAGATCATACTTATCCCGCAGTTCTCACAGTTCAGATATTTCGATATCTTCGGACTGTTCAACGCGCTGATGGGCGACTCCGTCAACCTGGTTGATACGAACCTTTCGATGTACATACCCGCGCTCATGTGTAACGGTATCCGAGCCGGACTGTTCATCTACCTGTTCAGGCAGTTCTTCCGCGGACTTCCTAAGGAACTCGAGGACGCTGCGTACCTTGACGGCTGCGGTCCGTTCAAGACGTTCATCAGCGTAATGGTTCCGAATGCCGCAAGCTCATTCCTGACGGTATTCATCTTCTCCATCGTTTGGTACTGGAACGACTACTATGTTTCCTCGATGTACTTCACCAAGGCGAACACCATCTCGCTGAAGATCGACGGTATTTCGAACATCATCTCCATGTACCTTACTGGTGAGGTCGGCGTTGCTTCCGACTACATCGTATGGATGGAGGCAGCCTGCCTGCTTGCAATCACACCTATCGTTATCATGTACATCTTCTTACAGAAGTACTTCACCGAAGGTATCGCAAGAGCCGGTCTTGCAAACTGATCCAAGGCAAACAAATGCAGCCCCGGGGATACTCGGGGCTGTTCGTTTTCACAGGAAAGAGGTAATATGAGATTTGTAGAAATTTTCTCTGACGGCGCGTGCAGCGGGAATCCCGGACCCGGCGGCTGGGGAGCCATACTCCGCTGCGACGGCAGGGAAAAGGAGATAAGCGGCGGCGAGGCGCACACAACGAACAATCGCATGGAGCTTACGGGCGTTATCCAGGCGCTGTCCGCACTCAAATATCCCTGCAAGGTCAGGGTGACGACCGACAGCAAGTACGTTGTGGACGGTATCACAAAGGGCTGGGCGCAGGGCTGGAGAAAACGCGGCTGGAAGAAGTC
>CAKSHG010000030.1 GCA_934456315.1 uncultured Oscillospiraceae bacterium
TCCAACCGGAAGCTTGCCGGGGAGATATCGGCGCAGCGTGACCGCTACCGCGAAGTTGCGGCACAGGCGCGTACAGAGATCGTGCGGCGTGGCGGTGTTCCGCAGGAATACCCGGGATTCACCAAGCTGATGTCGCGAATGGGGATAGCGATGAAAACGACAAACAACCGCAGCAGCAAGAACATCGCCAGCCTGATGATACGCGGGACGACCATGGGTATAATCGACATGCAGCATGCTGTCAACTGCTCCCAGGGCGCGGAAAACAGGATACGCACGGACGCGCAGGAGCTGCTTCGCCGCGAGCAGGATTTCTGCGACCACCTCAAGTCCTACCTGTGAGCGCCGGGCAGACATATCCGGAGCGTATCCCGTGCGATGTGGAGGGAGCGCGTTCCCGCGGGGAGCGGCGCACTCCGGTGAGCGCACGGGGAAAGTCCGGACAGGATATCACTTGCCCTGCCAGTCAGGGTTGACCACGTTGTTGTTGATGATGTTTTCGTAGACTATACGGGCGCGTTCGCGCTGTTCGGCGGATTTTTCGTTGTTGCCGGTCATGTTTTCGAATGTGTCGCGGAGGTACAGTCCCACGGTATCCGGGCAGCTCTTCCAGCGCGCCTGTTCGGTGAAATCAGTGGTGTTGAGCTGCAATCCGCAGCCGTCATAGAGTACGGCGTCCGGGAATTCCTCACTGAAATCAGTGAAGAACTGGATTATCTGACCGTCTGCTTCTTCCGCAGCGGCTTCCTCTGTTTCGCCGGAGGCTGCAATGCGGTTGATGAGCGTGATTATGCCCTCGTCGGTGAGATAAAGCTGGCTGTCGCCGGAGAAAAGCTCCGCAGAGAATTTCTCGTTCTGGGCGTCGGTGTACTCGGAGTAGCCGCCCTCGGTGGATAGGTCGATGAAATTCACGCCAACGTGAATATTGCCGTTGCCGTCAAAATCCGGGCAGTAGCGCTCCAGAGCGACCTCGATGTCGTGTATCTTGGCGTAGATCCCGCTGGAGCCGGACGTTGATATCGCAAGAACGTAGAGGTCCTTTTTCTCGCGGGTCACGGTCTGGACGGTCATGAACGTGAGCAGAGCAACTGTAAATATGATGCCTATCAGCCGCCATTTGTAGTGGTAGAAGAAATTCTCGACTGCTTTCGCGCCGGTGGGCTTTTCGTATTTCGGCGGTTCGTCCTCGGGGATCTCGTCGCTCTCGTCGATTATTCCCTGGCGGAGCTTAAGCAGCTCTGCCTTTTCGCGCTGCTGGCGCTGCTGCTCTTCAATCTCGCGGCGGACCTCAGCCATGGGGTCACGCTGCTTTTTGCGTATCGGGCGGGGAGCGGTGCCGTCATCGTCGGCGAGAATGCTTTTGTATTCTTTGTTTTCGTTTGATTCGTTGTTTTCTGGCATTTTATTCTCCTGTTTGTGCTTTGGGGTACATATTCGTCAGCTTTCGGAACGTCCGTATTTTCTTACAAGGTGAGTTGTCGGCGTCACTATCAGGCATATCGCGAGGTATATCACGAAATATACCATGAAGCTAACCGCGTCAGCGCCGAAAACCGCCCCTGTCGAAATCAGGAATGCGAGCGGCGGGAACAGCGCGGTGAACCACCTGCGGCGGAAGTCCCACCCGGCAAAAATCGCGGCGGCAAGGCAAAATGCAGGGTCGACCGCGAAGAACAGCGCGATACAAGCCAGCATGCCCGCAGTCGATGGAGCGTTCCCAACTATCAGAGCCGGAATGAGAAGCATTACCACAAGGCTCGCTGCAAGCGCGGAGGCTGTGATGATTATATCGCGCCTGTGGGCTTTGATGAACGCTAGTATTTCAGACATTGTGGTTCTCCTTCTTGTCGGCTTTATTTTTGCAGCGTTTTATTATTATCAGCGTGATTATCATGGATACAAACTCTATCGCAATGTAGATGTAAGTGAGCCAGTCACATCTTATATAGAATAACAGCAGCAAAACAGCGATATGCCATCTCCTTTTGAGGTCGCGTCCGACATAGATCCCGGCAGCGAGGAATATCGCGGGAAAGATCACAAAAACCAGCGGAACTAAGATAAAAGCTCTAAGTATGATGTTCTCAATATTTACTGCGAGCGGGAAGGCGACAAGTAACATAACGGCGTCAAGGGCTAGAACTGCCGCCGTCGATATGATACCGCGCCAGTGATTTTTGAAAAACGCTGCGAGCTTATTCATATCATTACCCTCTGCACGGCGCATTATACCGCTAATTATGGCGGCGAATCACGCCTGATAAATCATAAAGCCGCAGGGCTGCGGCTTTATGCAGGTATTCTGAATTACTTTTCAGGCTTCATCGTCGGGAAGAGCAGAACGTCGCGAATGCTTGCGGAGTCAGTCAGCAGCATAACAAGACGGTCGAAGCCGAATCCCAGACCGCCTGTCGGGGGCAGACCGTATTCCAGAGCAGTGATGAAGTCCTCGTCGACCTGGGCGTCGTTGCCGCCCTGGGCGCGCTTTGCAGCTACCTGCTTTATGAAACGCTCCTTCTGGTCGATCGGGTCGTTAAGCTCGGAGAACGCGTTACCGAACTCGGTGCCGTTCATGAAGTACTCGAAGCGCTCAGTGAATGCCGGAAATTCGGGCTTTCTCTTTGCGAGCGGCGAGTTCTCAACGGGATAATCGTAGATTATTGTCGGCTGAATGAGGTTTTCCTCAACGAACGCTTCAAAGAATGCGATGAGCACGTGTCCCTTTGTGGAGTTCTCGTCAAGCTCGTCGTCAACGTGGTGCTCCTTTGCGCAGGCTCTTGCGGCTGCGTCGTCAGCCCAGCTATAGTAGTCGACGCCGGCGTACTTCTTCACTGCGTCTATCATGGTGAGGCGCTCCCAGGGCTTGCCTACTGCGATCTCCTTGCCCTGATAGGTAACGGTATCTGTGCCGCATACATTCAGGGTAACTGTGCGGTAAAGCTCCTCGATGAGATCCATCATGCCGAAGTAATCGGTATATGCCTGATACATTTCAATGGAGGTGAACTCAGGGTTGTGGGTAGCGTCCATGCCCTCGTTGCGGAATATTCTGCCGACCTCGTATACCTTGTCGAAGCCGCCTACTATCAGTCTTTTTAAGTAAAGCTCGGTTTCGATTCGCATATACATGTCGATATCAAGCGCGTTGTGGTGGGTCTTGAACGGACGTGCGGCAGCGCCTATCTCCAGGGGAAGCAGCGTAGGCGTGTCAACCTCGAGGTAGCCGCGGCTGTCGAGGAAGTTGCGTATCTCGCGGAGAATTCTGGAACGCTTAACGAAAGTGTCCTTGTTCTCTGGGTTTGCGATGAGGTCGAGGTAACGCTTTCTGTAGCGTTCCTCCTTGTCTTTCAGACCGTGCCACTTTTCGGGCAGGGGCAGCAGGGACTTGGACAGCAGGGTTATCTCCTCTGCGTGAACGGATATCTCGCCCATCTTGGTGCGGAATACCTTACCCTTGATGCCAACGATATCGCCGAGGTCCCACTTCTTGAATTCAGCGTAGGTGTCCTCTCCAACATCGTCCTTTCTTACATATATCTGCATTCTGTCGGAGCCGTCGCGAAGGTCGATAAAGCTTGCCTTGCCCATTATACGGCGGGTCATCATTCTGCCGGCAACTGCAACGTCGGTGTTCTCAAGCTCCTCAAAACGGTCGCGTATCTCCTTGTTGGTGATGGAAACCGGGAACTTTGTGATGGTGTAGGGATCCTTGCCTGCCGCCTTGAGTGCGGCGAGCTTCTCAAGTCTTACGCGGTGCTGCTCGTCGAGCTGCTCCGCGGTCATTTCCTCGTTTTCGGTCTGCGGGTTCTGGGTATTCTGTACGTTTTCTTCTGCCATTATTGTTTCTCCTTAATTTGTGGTGAGGTCAGCGTCGTCTGTTGAATCAGCCTTTGCGATTTCGAGTATCTTGAACGGTATCTCGCCGGAGGGAGTTTCAGCGATAACGGTTTCGCCGACTGTGTGACCGATAAGCGCCTTGCCTATCGGGGATTCGTCAGACAGGTGACCGTTTTCGATGTTTGCTTCGCTGGTGCCGACGATCTGGAATGTCATCTGCTCCTCCATGTCAACGTCGAGGATAGTTACGATGTTGCCGATGTCGACTTTCTCGGTGGAGATCTCATCGTCGCCGAGAATTATGGCGTGTGCGAGAGTCTGCTCGATCTCTGCGATACGGGATTCGATAAGACCCTGCTCGTTCTTTGCCTCGTCGTACTCACTGTTCTCGGAAAGGTCGCCGAAAGAACGTGCCTGCTTTATTTTTTCCGCGATCTCGGGGCGGACTACGGTCTTGAGGTTTTCAAGCTCTTCCTCAAGCTTCTTTACGCCGGATTGTGTGATTCTGGTAAGTGGCTTATTCATTATAGTTGTCCTCCAAATATTATTTACAGCCTTGGCTGTGTATTTGCCTGTTGCGTCGGTTACTCTGCGGGGATATTCGGGGTCAGTACCTCTATCGCTTTCTGGAGCTGGGAATCTGCGTCGTCGGAGATGTTCCCGGGTATTGCGCCGCCCGCAAGTTCAACGGAATAATCCGGCTTTATGCCGGTTTCATTCCAGGTGCCGGATCTGGTGTATATCTTTCCGACGGAGAGCGTCAGGGCGCTTCCGTCCGAAAATTCGTAGGTGTTCTGCATGACTCCCTTGCCGAAAGTCTGCGAGCCGACGATGAGCGCGCCGCATTCGTCGCGGAGCACCGCCGCGAACAGCTCCGCAGCGGAAACCGTCCCGCCGTCGACGAGAACAGCGATCGGCAGCTCTACCGAGGTAGTGGAGTCGGTTTCGATCAGCGTCTTGCGGCTGCCGTCGGAGTATTCCACCGTGGCGGCTATCGCAGAGGGCACGAACTGGTTTAGGATAGGCTTCAGGGCGCTGACGATACCGCCGGGATTCTGGCGGACGTCGATTATGAGCGCCTTGGCGCCTACTCCGCTCATCGTGGTCATTGCATTCGCGAACTGCTCGGCGGTCTTGGCGTTGAAGCTTGTTATCTGAATGTATCCGATATTGTTGTCAAGTAACCGGGTGGAAACGGATTCTATCTCGAGCTGCTGGCGGACAAGGTTCACTGAAATGCTCTCGCCGTCGCGCAGGAGCTGGAGCGCGAGCCGCGTCCCGACTTCGCCGGAGAGCCGTTCCATCGCCTGACCCTGCTGCATGGAGAGCAGGCTCTTTCCGTCGATGGCGGTGATGATGTCGCCGGCGAGAACGCCGTTAAGTTCAGCGGAGCTGCCCTTGTAGACGCTGGTTATGCGAAGGTAGCCGCTGGTGTCCTCCTCTGCTTCAAAGCCTGCGCCGAGGATAACGCCGGACTGGGTCTGCTGTAATTCATAGTACGCCGACGGCGCGATGTAGGAGGCGTATTTGTCGCCGATACCTGCAATGTAGCCGTTTATAGTGGCGTTTTCGAGGGAATCGTCGCTTACCGTGCCGATGTAGTTCTGGCGCACGGTGGTGTCTATTTCCCGGAGCTTTGCGTAAACGCCCTCGTATTTTTCGGAGGTGCCGAGCTTTGAATTGTAGATGTTCAGCGACACCGTCCAGGTGAGGACGAAGGTTATTGCACAGCCGATAGCGACAAGGCTTATCGCTATGCCTAGGGATATCTTCTTATTCAAGGTGCTGTTCCTTTCTCAGACCTGGTTAAACCTTGAGATACTTTCCGGTGCTGAATACTGTTCCGACGGCACCGAGGAGGGCTCCTACGGCGCAGTTAACTGCGAGGACATACCACATGATATCGCTGAACGGGGTAAGTCCATAGAATCCGAACATCTGCCATACGGTGAGGTCAGCGGAGAACAGCGCATATACAGAGTCGTATATCAGCCAGGTAAGTCCCCACGCCGCCGCGCCGGAAAGAATGCCGATAAACATGCCCTCCACGAAGAACGGAGCCTTTATGAACCCGGAGGTAGCGCCGACGTACCGCATGATAGAGATCTCATTGCGGCGGGCGAAAACGCTTGTCCTGATGGAGTTCGACACGATGACCACGCTGACCACGACGAGCGCGATGAGCACTGCGCTGCCGATGACCGAGAACGTGTTGCGTATCTGAACGAGCACGCTGGCGAAGTCGTAGGGAGCCTTGGTCTGCTCCACGCCCTCTATGTCGTTTATGGTGTTGACCACATGGCGTATCTTGGAGAGATCCTTTACGCGCACGAGGAAGGTTTCGGGCATGGGGTTCTTGTCGAGATAGTCGAGAAGCTCACTGTATTCCGCCATATTATCGCGGAAATCCTCGAGCGCCTGCTCCTTGGAGTAGTACTGGACGTCGGTGATATCCTTGTCCTTTTCGAGCACGGATCTTATGTGTTCGACCTGCTTGTCGGAGATATCCTCCTTGAGGTAGATGGTTATTTCGTTCGTATCCTCGATGTTGCTCATGATGGTGTTGACGTTCATCATCAGCAGTACCGCGCAGCTCACCAGAAGCAGGCTGACCATCAGTATGCAGAAGCTGGCGAAGGACATCATGAAGTTCTTCCAGATGGAGGAGATGCCCTTTTTCACGAGGTATGTGACATTGCTCGTTCTCATCTGTTTCTCCCCTCTACGATCTCGTCGAATGATATCGTGCCGTTTTCTATGTTGATTATTCTGCCGCCGAAGTACTGGACCAGCTCATGCTCGTGCGTTACCATGATTATGGTCGTGCCGTTCTGGCGGTTTATCTTGCGCAGAAGCTCGACTATCTCATAGGAAAGCTGCGGGTCGATGTTTCCTGTCGGCTCGTCGGCTATGATAAGCCCCGGGTCGTTCGCGAGCGCCCTTGCGATGGCAACGCGCTGCTGCTCACCGCCGGAGAGCTCCCTTGGCTTGCTGCGCGCCTTGTTCCCCAGCCCGACAAGGTTCAGAACGTTGGGAACGCGCTGCTTTATGAAACGTGTGCTCTGGTCGGCGATACGCAGTACGAACGCAACGTTCTCATAGACGTTCAGCTCCTGTATCAGCCGGAAATCCTGGAACACCATGCCGATGGAACGGCGGAACTTGGCGATCTTGTTGCCCTTTGTCTTGCTAAGGTTGTAGCCGTTGACGAATACTCTGCCGTCCGTGGGCGTTATTTCGCGGGTCATGAGCTTGACGAGGGTGGATTTGCCCGCGCCGCTGCCTCCTACGATAAATACGAACTCGCCGTCGTTTATGCGGAGGTTAATATTCTGAAGTGCGTCTACTCCGCTGGAGTAATGCACGTTGACATTCTTTAATTCTACCATATTTTCTCCCTCGGAACTATCTGTGTTTTCCCCAAAAGTTAATGAAAATTGCCTGAATTTTTTGTACAGCAGGGGACGTTTCCTGTCTTATTTCCGGAAAATCTGGTTCCCCTTTACACTTCAAAGGCTGTCCCGATGAACTCGGGGCAGCCAATTTTTACAGTAGATGAGCCGGCTCCATCAGAATTTGGTGGGGTTTGCGGCAAGGTACTTCTTGACCATCAGCGCGATCTTGAAGATTATCGCGTGGTCGAATTCGCGCAGGTCGAGCCCGGTCAGCTTCTTGATCTTGTCCAGGCGGTAAACCAGGGTGTTGCGGTGTACGAACAGCTTTCTGGAGGTTTCGGAAACGTTCAGGCTGTTCTCGAAGAACTTCTGGATAGTGAACAGGGTTTCGTGGTCGAGGGACTCGATGGAGTTCTTCTTGAAAACCTCCTTGAGGAACGTTTCGCAGAGGGTCGTCGGCAGGTGGTAGATAAGTCTTGCGATACCGAGGTTGTCGTAGCTTACGATGTTCTTGTCGGTGTCGAATACCTTTCCTACCTCGAGGGCGGTCTGCGCTTCCTTGAAGGAGCGTGCGAGGTCCTTTACGCCTACTACCGGAGTACCGATGCCTACGTTGACCTTGGTGAAGAACTCGCTGGAAAGCGTGTCAGAGATGGAGCGCGCCAGCTTTTCGAGGTCGCGCACGTCGATATTGTTCTTTACTTCCTTGACGAGGACGATGTCGTTTTCAGTGATATTGAATACGAAGTCCTTGTTCTTGTCCGGGAAGAGGTTCTGTATGACGTCATAAGCGGAAACATCGTTGGAGGAAATGACGCTGATGAGGAACACCACTCTGCTGATATCGGAGTTGAAGTGCAGCTCGCGCGCCTTGAGACTGATGTCGCCGGGCAGGACGTTATCGAGGATTATGTTCTTTACGAAGTTGTTGCGGTCGTACTTCTCGTCGTAGTACTGCTTGATGCCGGACAGTGAGATCGCGATAACGCTCGCGTACTTGCCGGCGGGCTCGTCAGTGCCCTCTACGAATACGGCGTAGTCGGGCTTGACGTGAATGCCGAAAGGCTTGTATGTGTATCCGTCGCGGATAAATACCTCATGTGAATCGCCGAGCTCTATCGGGAAGAAGTCGTTGCCGCCCCCTACCCTGGTAAGATCGCTGCACGCGATAATTGTTCCGTTTTCGTCAATTACGCCGATAACGCGGTTGACTGCGTCCTTCATCTGATGAACGATGCCCTGGAAAAGTCTGTTTGACATTTTTGTACCTCTTTCCTGAAGAGCGGCTGTCCTGCCCGCTCCGTCCCTGTCACAGACCCCTCTGGGTCAGACGGCGCGCAGCGGATTAGCCGTTTATGTTTCCTGCCGCCATATATGGCGGGCATAAATACTCTGGGAACATGCTGAATAAAGCGCAGCGTAACAAAATCAGACGCGTGAGTGCGCTCGTTTGAACGAGTCGATTTTGTTTTATTCAGCATTTGCCTAATCTATATTGTACTAAAAAATTCAGAAAAAATCAAGGGTTTTTTATCTATTATGTAAAAATTCCTTTATTTTTTTCGGTATGCTTGCAAATTGCTGTGAAAAGTAATATAATAAAATAGCACAATAATAATCATCAATGAACATAGATTCCTGTTGATTATCACTATAAGTAGAAAAAGAGGTAATAATAACAATGTGTAATTGCAGCAAGGGAAAATATTACATCACCACCCCGATCTACTATCCGTCGGGAAATCCGCATATCGGACACTGCTACACCACCGTGGCATGCGACACCATCGCAAGATTCAAGAGAATGCAGGGCTATGACGTAATGTTCCTGACCGGAACGGACGAGCATGGTCAGAAGATAGAGCTCAAGGCAGAGGAAAAGGGCGTAACTCCGAAGGAGTACGTTGATGAGATCGTTGCTAACTTCAAGCGCCTGTGGGAAACCATGGGGATAAGCTACGACAGATTTATCCGCACCACTGACGACTACCATGTTTCCGCAGTTCAGAAGATATTCAAGACCCTCTACGACAAGGGCTACATTTACAAGGGCGAGTACACCGGAAAGTACTGCACTCCCTGCGAGAGCTTCTGGACAGAGAGCCAGCTCGTCAACGGCAAGTGTCCCGACTGCGGCAGAGATGTCATCGACGCCCATGAGGAGGCCTACTTCCTGCGCCTTTCCGACTACGCCGACAAGGTAGAGAAGTTCCTCACCGAAACCGACTATCTCCAGCCCAAGAGCCGCGTAAACGAGATGGTGAACAACTTCATCAAGCCCGGACTCGAGGATCTCTGCGTATCCAGAACCAGCTTCAAGTGGGGCGTTCCGGTGGATTTCGACCCCGGTCACGTTGTTTACGTCTGGGTAGACGCGCTTTCCAACTATATCACCGCACTTGGTTACGACAACGACAAGTACGACGATTTCAGCAAGTACTGGCCGGCTGACCTGCACATGACTGCAAAGGAGATCGTGCGTTTCCACTCCATCGTATGGCCCATCATTCTCATGATGCTCGACCTGCCGCTTCCCAAGCACCTGTACGGTCACGGCTGGATAAACTTCAACGGACAGAAGATGTCCAAGTCCCTGGGCAATGTTATCGACCCGTTTGTGCTCGCAGAGCGCTACGGCTCTGACGCGGTGCGTTACCAGATACTCCGCGACATGCCCTATGGTTCCGACTGCAACTTCTCCAACGAGATAATGATCGGACGTATCAACACCGACCTCGCGAACGACCTCGGAAACCTGGTTTCCAGAACCGTTGCGATGGCTGACAAGTATTTCGGCGGCACCCTCCCCGAGGAAAAGAAGGCAGAGCCCATCGACGACGAGCTCCGCACTATGGCTGCGGCGCTCAAGGAGCCGGTTTCAAAGCTGGTCGAGGAAGCGCAGCTTTCCAAGGCGCTGGAGGAGATATTCAAGGTAGTTTCCCGCGCGAACAAGTATATCGACGAAACTGCTCCGTGGGTGCTCGCAAAGAGCGAGGAGAACATGCCCAGACTGGCGGCGGTGCTCTACAACCTGCTTGAGAGCATTCGTATCTGTTCCGGTCTGCTGTTCCCGTTCATGCCCAAGACCATGCCGAAGGTATGGGAGCAGATTGGCGCTGACGAGAGCATGACAGCATACGACACGCTGGGGACATTCGGCGTACTTCCGCAGAACGTCACCGTACGCAAGGGCGAGGTGCTGTTCCCGAGAATCGACATGGAAAAGGAGATCGACGAGCTGAACAGCCTGCTGACTCCTGCCAAGACTATCCGAGAGGACGAGGATCTCGACAAGGCGAACATCATCACCATCGACCAGTTCGCAGAGGTAAAGCTCCGCAGCGGCGAGATAACCGCCTGCGAGAAGATAAAGAAGGCGAAGAAGCTGCTCAAGCTCACCGTTGACGACGGCAGAAACGGCAGACAGATAGTTTCCGGCATAGCTTCCTGGTATCAGCCGGAGGACCTCATCGGAAAGAAGATCGTATTCGTTGCGAACCTTGCTCCGGCAAAGCTCTGCGGCGAGCTTAGCGAGGGTATGATACTCGCATGCGACGCAGGCGACAACGATGTAAGAGTACTGTTCCTCGACAAGGACGTACCCAACGGAAGCACGATAAGATAAATTCGGAATTCATAATTCGGAATTATTGTGTCCGCTTCGCGGACGAATTAAAAATTGGATACAAGCGAAACATTGCCGCGACAGCGGCAATGAAATTCCGAATTCCGCATTCATAATTCCGAATTCAATTGGTTGGGGGTGGTTTTTTGGATATTTCGAGAATGGCGGATATTGCGTCGGTCAGCCGTACTACGCTGACGCATTCATCTGAACACCGCACGCAGGAGAAATCCTCAACGCTGGCGGCGGATCACACTGACGCGTTCATAAAGTCACAGGCGGCGTTCACTCCGGCGTATACCAAAAAGTCAGCCCAGAAGCAGGCGAGCGACAACAACCTCACCCAGCGCGAGAACAGCGAGGACAAAGTCGGCGCGATAAAGCAGAACGAGGGAAAGGGGCGCGCAGAGCTCCTGACCCAGGGCGTTCAGCACATAATCCGCGCCATGCTGGTGAAGCAGGGCGAGGTGCTCACCGGGAATGTCCCGAGCGTAGGCGCAAAGCTCTACGCCGAGGAGCTCCTGGGGCAGATACGGCAGCTCTACGGCAATTCCGCTGCGGACGAGAACACCCCGGATTACTGGACGGCGGAGAATACGGCGGACCGTATGGTGCTGTTCTTCAACTGCGTTTCCATCGAGGGCGACAAGACTGAGCTCCTTGACCGGAGCTTCCGCGGCGCATTCAGCGAAACGGAGCAGCTTTTCGGAGGGCGCGGACGGCTCCCGCTGGAGAGCTACGAAACGCGTCAGCTGGTTATCGAGAATTACTTCAACAAGGTGAACAATGGCAATATTTGATACTCATGCGCACTATGTAAGAAACGATTTCGGCGAGGCTCTGCACCCGCTGCTTTCCAGCATGTCAGCGGCCGGCGTGGAAAAGATAATGGCAGTGGGCTACGACCTGGAGTCCTCGAAGGAGGAAATTCAGCTCGCAGAGCAGTATCCGTTCATCTGGGCGGCAGTCGGGATCCACCCGGAGAACTGCGAGGGGCTTCCCGCAGACTGGCTCGCAAGGGTGGAGGAAATGCTCGGATCTCCGCGCGTTAAGGCGCTGGGGGAGATAGGACTGGATCGTCACTATGAGGGCTATGACAGGGATTTGCAGGCTGATGTGTTCGAAAAGCAGCTGCGGCTTGCGAAAAAGCTTGACGTGCCGGTGATAATCCACAGCCGGGATGCCTGCGAGGACACCATGGCGATGCTGCGGCAGTACAAGCCCGCCGGGGTCATGCACTGCTTTTCATACAGCCCGGAAGTCGCCGAGGAGGTCGTAAAGCTCGGAATGTACGTCGGGTTCACCGGAGTGCTGACGTTCAAGAACTCGAAGAAAGCATGGGCGGCGTGCGAGGTCGTGCCGAAAGACCGGCTGCTGCTTGAAACCGACTGCCCGTACATGGCTCCGGTGCCGCATCGCGGCGAGAAGTCCCACAGCGGCATGATAAAGTACACCGCCGCGAAAATGGCGGAGATAAAGGGCGTTTCCACGGAAGAAATGGTGGAGATATGCCGGGAGAACGGCGAAAGGCTGTTCAGAATATGAGCAGTATTACAGTAAGAAAGGCAGGAGCCGGCGACATGCCGGTGCTTCTGGCGATACGCCGGGAAATGCTGGCGGTGGTGAACGGGGTTCCGGAGAACGGTATTTCCGACGAGCTTATGCGGCTTTCGGAGGAGTATTTCCGAAACGGTCATCAGACGACGTTCCTTGCATACTGCGGGGAGGAGCTCGCGGGCTGCGCAACTATATGCTGGCTTACGGTCATGCCGACGTATTCTCACCCTTCCGGAAAGCGCGCTCATATAATGAACGTGTACACCCGCGCGGAGTTCCGCAGAATGGGAGCGGCGCGCGCAATGCTGAACGCTCTCCTTGAGGAAGCGCGGGAACGCGGCGTGACCGGCGTCACGCTTGACGCAACGGACAGCGGCAGACCGCTGTATGAAACGATGGGCTTCCATGGTTCGGAGGAACACATGGAGCTTGTCCTGAACTGATTCTATCGGAGGAAAAATGGACGCAGACGGCAATCGAAGTAACACGCAGAACGAGGACGAAAAGCAGGGCGGGCACAAAGCGGCGAGGTTTTTCCTCGGCTGGCTCGTTGCGCTGAACAAGGGTATCACGAAGCTGCTGAAAAAGGCGCTCGGGTCGGATTACATCGCGGTCACGGAGGACGAGGTGCTCGACATGGTGAACGCGCTGGCGCAGACCCCTGACGACGACGGCGACGGCGAAAACGTCATCGAGGAAAGCTCCGCGCAGATGATAAACAACATCTTCGAGTTCAAGGACCTCACCGCCGGGGACGTAATGACCCACCGCACGAATATAGTCGGCGTTGATATGTCAGTGAGCCTGGACGATATCATTTACCTGGCGCTGGATATGGGCTTTTCGAGAATACCGGTCTATGAGGGCAGCATCGACAGGATAGTCGGGATAATCATCGTGAAGGACCTGCTGTGCCTTGTCGGTAAGGATAAGGAGGATCTGGCGGGGTTTGACATTCACGATTTTGTGCGCAGCGTGAATTTCGTTCCGGAATCATGTCCCTGCTCTGATGTGTTCAAGTCGCTGACAAGCCTTAAATCCGGCATGGCTGTAGTTGCTGACGAGTACGGCGGCACCGCCGGTATCGTTACGCTGGAGGACATCATCGAGGCGGTAATGGGCAATATCCAGGACGAATACGACGATGAGCACTCCGAGATAGTCAAGGTCGGCGAGGACGAGTACGATGTTGATGGCGAGGCTGACCCGGACGAGGTTTTCGGGCTGTTCGGCGTGGAGCTTCCGGAGGAGCACGACTACGAAACGATAGCCGGATTCATTACGGATAAGCTGGGGTATATTCCCGAGGGGGACGAACTTACTCCGCCGAGCGTGGAGTACGAGGGCGTGAAGCTGGTGGTAATGCAGGTCGAGGACAGGTGCATTATAAAGGTGCGCGCCATGAAAGCTCCGCAGACCGCTGAAGCCGTTCACGAAGAGGATAAGGACTGATGGCACGAGTATCACAGGCGAAGAAAAAACGCGCTGCAGAGGTCATAGAGCTGCTGCGCGGCGAGTATCCGGACGTCAGGTGCGCTCTGGTTTACGAAAAGCCGCATGAGCTGCTTATAGCGACGCGGCTGTCCGCACAGTGCACCGACAAGCGGGTCAATATGGTCACGCCCGCGATGTTCGGGCGGTTCCCGAGCATTGACGCGTTTGCAGCGGCGGACGTTCACGAGGTGGAGGAGTATATCCGTACCTGCGGGCTGTACAAGACCAAGGCGCAGGATATCGTCAATATGTGCGTGATGCTCCGCGATGTTTACGGCGGGAAAGTCCCGGACAGCATCGAGGAGCTGACCAGGCTCCCGGGAGTAGGGCGAAAGACTGCGAACCTCATTGTTGGCGACCTTTACGGGAAGCCTGCAATGGTGTGCGATACGCATGTGATACGGCTGTCGAACCGGCTGGGGCTG
>CAKSHG010000031.1 GCA_934456315.1 uncultured Oscillospiraceae bacterium
GGTCCCGCAGCCCGTTCCGACGCCTGCTCCGGCTCCGCAGCCCGTTCCGACGCCTGCTCCGGTCCCACAGCCTGTTCCGACGCCCGCTCCGGTCCCGCAGCCCGTTCCGGCGCCTGCTCCGGTCCCACAGCCTGTTCCGACGCCCGCTCCGGCTCCTGAAGCCTCACCCGAGCCTGTACCCGCGCAGCCAGAATCTGCCGCGTTCTGCACATACTGCGGAAATGCTGTAAAGCCCGGCGCGAAGTTCTGCCCGTTCTGCGGAAAGCATCTCGTATAAATTACATACGGCGGTTCAGACGAGCCGCCGTTTCTGCTGCGTGGTATATACCATAACCTTGACAACCCGTGGAGCAGAGGTTATAATAGTAGCATCACATATTTGAGAGGGAACCATGACCGAGATAACAGTAACCAGAAACGACGCGGGACAGCGCGCAGACCGATTCCTTACGAAAGCATATCCTAATCTGTCGCTGCCGCTTATCTGCAAGCTCATGCGCAAGAAGCGCATAAAGCTCAACGGCGCAAGGACCGAACCGAACGTAAAGCTCGCCGAGGGCGACGTGTTCAGATTCTACCTTAGCGATGAGCTGCTTGACACCGGCGGCAGGGAAAAGGCGGCGGATTTCCGGGAGGTCCCAGCGGATATCGACATCATCTACGAGGACGAGAATATCCTGCTGTGCGACAAGCCGGTCGGAATGGTGGTCCACGAGGATAACGACAACACCTCCGACACGCTGATAAACCGTATCAAATGCTACCTGTGGAAACAGGGCGGGTACGACCCGGACAGCGAGCAGAGTTTTGTCCCTGCGCTCTGCAACCGCATCGACCGCAACACCGGCGGGATAGTCATCGCCGCAAAGAATGCGGAGTCGCTGCGGGTGCTCAACCAGAAGATACGCGACAGGGAGCTTGTCAAGCTGTACCTGTGCGTAGTCCAGGGGGAACTGCCGAAACGCGCGGATACGCTCACAGCCTACCTTGAGAAGCTCTCCGATGAGAACCGCGTGGTCGTTTCCGACCGCAAGACCCCGCAGAATCGCACTATACTGACCAAGTACCGCGTTCTGGAGCAGCGCGGCGGAAACTCCCTGCTTGAAGTTGATCTGCTTACAGGGCGCACTCACCAGATCCGCGCGCACTTTGCGCATGTCGGGCACCCGCTGCTCGGCGACGGGAAGTACGGCAGCAACAAGCTGAACAAGTCGCTTGGCTACGACGTGCAGGCTCTGTATTCCTACAGGCTGCGGTTCGAGTTCACCACTCCGGCGGGGTGCCTTGAGTACCTCAACCACAGGGAATTTTCCGTTGCGGATATGGATTCGATATGGTTCGTGAAGAAGTTCCGCGGGAATGAATGAATCTGGTCAGAGGTCAGATGAGCTGTCATTTCGGCAAAATGCACAAAAGATTATAACATTTTTTTAAGAAAGTCTGCGAATAATTTTCGGCAAACATCTTGATAAAATGAGGGATTTTTAGTATAATAAATATGTAATGATATACCCAATGGGTGTGTCTGCTGCTTCGTCAGAAGCAAATAATTATTTCTCAGGAGGAATATTCCAATGGCAGATGTTAAAGTTGCAATTAACGGCTTTGGCCGTATCGGACGCCTCGCGTTCAGACAGATGTTCGGTGCTAAGGGCTACGATGTAGTAGCTATCAACGACCTGACCAAGCCCTCTATGCTTGCTCAGCTCCTCAAGTACGATACCGCTCAGGGCGGCTACTGCGGCAAGATCGGTGAGAACCTTCACACCGTTACCGCTGATGATGAGAAGGGTACCATCACTGTTGACGGCAAGACCCTGACCATCTACGCTGAGAAGGACGCTAAGGATCTTCCTTGGGGCAAGATCGGCGTTGACGTTGTTCTCGAGTGCACAGGTTTCTACTGCTCCAAGGACAAGTCCCAGGCTCACATCGACGCTGGCGCTAAGAAGGTTGTTATCTCTGCTCCTGCAGGCAACGACCTCAAGACCATCGTATTCTCTGTAAACGAGAAGACCCTGTCTGCTGAAGACAAGATCATTTCTGCTGCTTCCTGCACCACCAACTGCCTCGCTCCTATGGCTAAGGCACTCAACGACTACGCTCCTATCCAGTCCGGTATCATGAGCACTATCCACGCTTACACCGGCGACCAGATGATCCTCGATGGTCCTCACAGAAAGGGCGACCTCAGAAGAGCAAGAGCTGGCG
Organism: uncultured Oscillospiraceae bacterium; assembly: GCA_934456315.1. Classification (GTDB taxonomy): domain Bacteria; phylum Bacillota; class Clostridia; order Oscillospirales; family Ruminococcaceae; genus CAG-115. The sequence continues at coordinate 2,212 of CAKSHG010000031.1, forward strand.
CAGCTAACATCGTTCCTAACTCCACCGGCGCTGCTAAGGCAATCGGTCTGGTTATCCCCGAGCTCAACGGCAAGCTCATCGGTTCTGCACAGCGTGTTCCTGTTCCCACAGGTTCCACCACTATCCTTACCGCTGTTGTTAAGGGCGCAGACGTTACCAAGGAAGGCATCAACGCTGCAATGAAGGCTGCTGCTTCCGAGTCCTTCGGCTACAACGAGGATCAGATCGTTTCTTCCGATGTTATCGGCATGAGATTCGGTTCCCTGTTCGATGCTACTCAGACAATGGTAGCTAAGATCGCTGATGACCTCTATGAGGTACAGGTTGTTTCTTGGTATGACAACGAGAACTCCTACACCTCCCAGATGGTTAGAACCATCAAGTACTTCGCAGAGCTCAAGTAATTGTAACTCACAAAGTGCATAACAAGTTCCCTCCGGGTAACCGGGGGGAGCTTTTTTATCATGGATTTTTGAAATGGAAAACGCTTCTCCGCAAACGCGGAGGAGCGTTTTCCGTTCAGGAGTGTGGGTCAGTGCTGTGAGTATACCGGAACTGCGCCTTTCTGCTTGAACTTCAGGCGGAGGTGGTCAGCGATGAGCGCTATGAACTCTGAATTTGTGGGTTTTCCCTTGGTAGTATGTACCGTGTAGGAGAATATCCGGTTGAGCACGTCGATGTCACCGCGGTCCCAGGCGATTTCGATTGCGTGGCGGATAGCACGCTCGACCCGGGAGCTGGTCGTCTGATAGCGCTTCGCGACTGTAGGGTAGAGGAGCTTTGTTATGCAGTTTATCATCTCGTCGTTGTTGACAGACAGCATTATCGCCGTGCGGAGGTAGTGGTAGCCCTTGATATGCGCCGGGATCCCTACCTGGTGGATTATCTCGGTGACTGCGCATTCAAGGTCGGTTTCGTCGGGAACCGCCTCGGGTTCGTCGCCGCAGGGCGTGCACAGCCTTTCCACGCGGCTGACAAGGTACTGCGGGTCGATGGGCTTGACCATGACTCCTGCTGCGCCCGCGTTTATCGCGTCGCGCTCAAGGCGTGGATCCTCGCTGCCGGATACGATGAGCACATTCGGACAGTATTTCTTCTCCATCTTCAGGCGGCGTATTACCTCCACTGCGTCGCAGAACGGCATTTTCGCTTCCAGAACCGCCACGTCCGGCGCCTCGGATTTGATGGAGCTAAGCACTGCGTTCCCGTCGCAGCGGCGGGTTATCGCGTACATGCCTGCGCCTTTCAGTGCGCCTGCCCATGCCATTCCGCAGTCTGCGGTGTCGCTGCCGATGAGTACCTTGATCTTGCTGTTCATGATTTTTCCTCCTGTATTCTGTCTGTTATTCCCCGTCATGCTGCCAATTCGCCAATTCGTCCATGCGCCGATATGTCGCTATATGCCGCCCAACCGATTTTACGGCATTCTGTGAACTTCTGTTCCTATTATCTGGCTGTTTCGGGATTACCTGGTGTTTTTCGGTAACTTAATAATACCATAAAATGGATTTTATTGCAAGAGGTTTTTGGAAATTTCTTGAAATGATTTTCGACAACAAAAAATCCGGCGTGATTCCCGCAAATGCGATAACAACGCCGCTTGGAGGCGATATAAGGTCATAATGTACGAGTATCCGCAAATTATGCTTAACGGATTCTTAACACGCAGTGAGGTATAAAATCACAGATAATACCATTCACCACTGTCACTGTGACGCATATAATGCATTGAAAGAGCAGGTGATATAGATGCTTATACCGATAGGCTACGACCGAAGACGGGCGGTGGGATACGCGCTGCGATGGGCGCTTTCGCGGAATCCGAGGTTCTATGATTTCGAGGATATAGGCGGCGACTGCACTAATTTCGTATCGCAGTGTATTTACGCGGGCTGTGGAGTGATGAACTACTCCCGGGAGGACGGCTGGTATTACATAAGCTCCGACGACCGCGCCCCGGCATGGACCAGCGTGGAGCTGCTGCGGCAATTCCTGCTGTCGAACGAAGGCGCGGGTCCCTACGGCGTGAGCGCGGAGCTGTCGGAGCTGCGCCCGGGGGACGTGATACAGCTCCGGAACGGCGCAGGGCGGCTGTATCATTCGCTGTTTGTGTCCTTCATATTTGATCCTCCAGTGCCGGAGAACATATTTATATGCTCGCATAGCTATGATTCGCTCAACCGGCGGCTTTCCACCTACGATTACGCTGCGGCGGAGGGGATACACATTGTCGGTGCGCGGCGGTATATCTAAGGGACACGCTGAATAAAACAAATTCGACGCGCTCTAACGAGAATACTCGCGCGTCTGATTTTGTTACGCTGCGCTTTATTCAGCGTGTCCCTAATGACCTGAAAGGAGCCAAAATGCTTATCTACACAGTAAAACCGGGGGACACCCTTGCGGCGGTATCCCGGCGGTACGGACTATCCCCGATACGGATAGCGGCTGACAATGGGCTAAGTGACATGTCGCGGCTGGTGCCGGGGCAGAATCTGCTGATAAACGTAGATTCAGTGAGGTACATTCTGGAAGAAGGTCAGACGCTGTTTTCGCTCTCGCAGGAGTACGGCGTTCCGCTTGAGGAGCTGATCGAAGCGAATCAGGAACTGAATCCGCTCGACCTGCGCCCGGGAGAAACGGTGATGATCCCGGTTGCAAGGCGTGAACAGCGGCGTCCGATACTCGTCAACGGCTATGCGTACACGAGCATAAATACGAACTCGCTGAACTGCGTGCTGCCATTTCTGACGTTCATCAGCCCGTTCAGCTACAAGCTGACACCTACGGCGGAGCTTGTTTCTCCGGACGACAGTGATCTGATATTCCGTGCGCAGCGCTCGGCGGTCATGCCGATAATGGTGGTGACGAACATATTCGACAAGGGATTCAGCACGGAAACTCTGTCCGGGATACTTTCCTCGCCGGAATTGCAGGACCGCCTTATCGGGAATATTCTGGCGGAGCTTACCGGTAAGAACTACTACGGCGTGAACATGGATATAGAGTACATCGCACCGGAGGACCGCGAACGCTACAACGCGTTCCTGGAAAGGCTGACGGAGCGGCTCCACAATGAGGGCTTCATCGTGATGACGGCGCTCGCACCGAAGATCTCCGCCGACCAGCCCGGACTGCTGTACGAGGCGCACGATTACGCCGCGCAGGGCAGGATAGTAGACTACATTATTCTGATGACATACGAGTGTGACCCGAAAGGATAACACACATGGGTATAAAATTAACTGCCTTTCTTAGGCAAGCGCGGTAATATGCCAAGCGTGAAGTCTCCGGGGTCTACGTTGCGGTATTTTCCGTCGGCGTTTTTTTCGTATACCATACGGTCGATTATCTGCTTGAGCCACTTGTTCTTTTCGACAGGTTCAAGAGTATCATAGATTTCAAGCAGGTGTTTTATTGATGGCACGAACTCCGCTTGAACGTTCTGACGTTCAAGCACCTGCTGGTGTTCAGCCTTTAAGCGGTCGATTTTCTCGCCGATGTCCGTAATTTGCTGCTCGATTGCCGAGGAGCGCTGTTTGAATATCTTCTCGGTGTATGTGCCACGCTCGAAAAAGCTGTACACATTGTCGAGCTGGCCTTGCAGGTTTTCGATTTCCTTTTCAGCAAGACTGATAGCGTTCGACAGTTCGGCGTTTAGGTCGGCTTCATGCTTGATTTGTGCCTTGTCAACGCTGTAGTCCTTTACCCAGCTATTGAGGATGCTCAATACTCGCTGTTCAATAAGCTCAAACGGAGCTGCTTTATTATCACAACCCGCTATATTACAGCCTAGGTATCCAGGATGTCGGCCATAGCCTTTGCGATAGCTTAAACAGTGTCCGCATTTTGCACAGAAAATCAGACCGGCGAACGGATTGACGTTGTTATTACGATACTTAATAGGTGTAGGCGGGTTAGCAGCTATAAGGTCCTGCACCTTGTAAAACAACTCCTCGGAAAGTATCGGCTCATGAAGTCCATCGACAACAATGTAGTCGCCGTCCTGTGCAAACTCCCTTGATTTCTTCTTCATGCCTTCCGGGGTGACAGTCTTCTTGACTTTGCGGTATCCCCACCGTATTTTTCCGATGTACACAGGATTAATAAGCATGTGCTGCACGCCGTAAATCGTCCAGTAGTCCTTTCCGGCAACCGATTTAATGCCCAGCTCGTTTAGGCGTACTGCAATGGTGTACGGTCCGATTCGTTTCTTTTGCCCGTTGACCTCTGCGCCTTCGGCATACCACTCGAAGATCATGCGGACAACCTTTGCCTGTTCCTCTATGATCTCCAGGGTAAATCCCTTGTCGTTCGGGATCTTGACTTTGCGGTACCCGTAAGGTGGAACGCTGCCGACATACTTGCCCTCTTTCGCTGATGCTTCTCTGCCTCGGACAAGCCGGCGGTTGGTAGTGGTAAATTCGCGCCGCGCCATGAAGAGTCCGAACTCGAAGTATTCCTCGTCGAACTCGTTCTGAGGATCGAACGTCTTGAGCGGCGTGATGATCTTCGTGCCGCTGTACTTGAACGTCTGGGCAACAAGCCCCTGATCCATGGTATCACCACGGGCAAGACGCTCAATCTCCATGACGAGCACGCCGTCCCACTCACCGGCTCCGACTTCCGAAAGGAGCCGCTGCATCTGAGGACGAGCGGCTATCGTTTCACCAGATACTATTTCTTCGTATGTGGCGCTTATAGTGATTCCCATACGCCGGGCGAGCTCCAGCAGGGCAGTTTTGTGCCGGGAAAGGGTTTCGCCCTCGCCGTGCGCCTCGGCTTCGAGGTCGGCGCGGGATTTTCGTAGGTAGATACAATATCTGCTCATATCAAACAACTCCTTTGCTTTTGGGATTAGTGCGGTTCATAATCATCATCATCATTTGAAGTTTGTAAAAATGAAAAATCATCATAGTGAGGTTCAAACCTTTTTTTCGGTGTCCTAATGGTATGAGGCTTTTTTTTATTAAGCTTATAAAATTCATCCGAATGCTCACACTTTTCACAAATTTTTGTGTCATAAAGCTCTTCGGCATTTCTAGTTTCATTACATTCTTGACATTTTTTCATATGACATTCCTTTCTTCGTAATCGAGTCTAATTGTTTAAGATTTTTCCTAAGTCTGGATTATATGTTGAAATAGCTTTGGCAATGGCTGTTCGTTCATAAGAAATCAATATGAGCCTCATTGGGCTATAAAAGAGATATATTTGCTTAATTGCAAATATAATAAGCCATGAGAATAAAACAAAAATAGATAGCCAAACTGTAATGATCCCAAATTGAAGAGTAAGTACAAAGGTAAAGGTAATAGGATTTTGAATCACTGAAGAATAGTCAATTGTATCTATCTTTTTTATCAATGAAAAGTAAGTAATATTATTTTTGTCTGGTGTTTGAAGAATTGAAAACATTAGTGTGATAAATACTGATATAACTACAGAGGTTATTATTGAAAAAGAAATATTAGATTTATAGTTTAGCTTATTATATCTTTTCATTAAGTAATTTACTTTTTTTGATTTTTCATCTACGGATATTCCTTTCTTATTACTGTACATAGAATAAAATGAATTAATATACTTAAACGTGAATTTAATTGTAAGGTATGTATTTTGGGTGTATTTATAATAGTGATTATAACATTTATATGGTTTGCATTTTCCTATAAAAGCTTTTTTATTTTTTGATTGAAATGAAGGTATATTTATAATATTATTTTTATTTTTGGACATTATGATTTCTCCATATGATACATAGATTCAATGCTTTTGATGTCATCACAAAATGATCTTAGGTCATCGAACGTCATGACGATCACTCTGTTTTCTTGAGCAGAGATCAGTTTTTGGCTCTGTGTTTCTCCATTGACTATAACTGCCGAAATGTTCCACCAAGAGTTCTGCCCGAACGTTCCCGCGTGTTTATGGATGTATTCTTTTACAGCGGCTTGATTTCTTCCTAATATGCAGAAATTCAGTCCATACAGAGTGTTGTCTTCTGCACTATATGGTACGAAATCGTATTCAGACAATACGCTTTTATATTCATTGTGATTCATGGCAATAAAATACATATGCTTACATGGCAATCCGCGCTTCCTGAAATCCGGACAGCTACAGCCGTTTCCGCAGGTAAGATAAATCTTACAGCTGCTGCCTCTGATAATTCCGGTTGTTGTGTTCGGGCTGTATTTGCGAAGCTGTATTCCATTATAGCTATCAGAGGCTCTTTTTATCCTGTCGAGTTGTTCAGGGGTAGCATGTATATCTGGATTCCAATTTGTCCAACCGATTTTTCTAAAATCTTCGGTCATCATTTCAGCTATATGATTATAAACATAATTTTGCAAGCGATTTCTCTCAGAAGGAGTCATTTTAGCAATGTCGCTGTCTGTAATTTCCGAAAGATTTTTGGTGCGTAGTTTAGTTGTGACCTTGGTTTTATTGGCTAGTATTAGTGCAATTCCAATAGGAATAAAAATCAAAAGTATTATAATGCCTATGGTTACGAACGAGATGAAATTGCTAACGTCATTTGGTGACATCAAAAATCTCCTAAGTAAAATGATATTTTGTAACAAAACTAATGCTATTCGACAAAAAATATGCTATAATCATATCAGCATTACCGGTAGTGACTTTTTGGAAAGGAGACCTCAAAATGTCTGAGAACACCAATAGCCCTGCCGAATCAGGCAGCGAACGTGAACTGACCGAGCTGGAGAAATCCATCGTCAGCGATTTCAAACAGCTTAACGAGGAAAACCAGTTGGCTGTAATTGAATTTATAATATCGCTCCTGAAGTAATCTGATATTTGACCCGCTGCTTTTTGGCAGCGGGTTATTTTTTTTGCTGATTAGCAAGTATACCCCGGATTTGTGCAAGGATCAGTTCCTGTTGTTCGGGAGTCAGCATAGTAATCAAGGATATCAATTCGCGTTCGGTTTTTGATTCCGAACCAATGTAGGCTTTAGGATTATCAATTCTTCCTAGCAAATAATCTACAGAGCAGTTTAAAACATCTGCTATTTTTGCTAAGTTATCTGCTTTGGGCATTGAGGTCTTAAAGTTGGACATTGTATTTGAACCCAGTCCAGCGTCAGCGAGTACTTGTTTGACTGGAATATTATTATCCTGCGCAGTTTTCTTAATCGTTTCAGCTATATTTATGGAATTATACACAAAAATACACCACCTTTTCTGTACACTCATACAAAGATATCTAAACTTAGAGGTTTTCATATTGACAATCTCTAAGTTTAGTGGTATACTCTAAGCAAGGTTAAAGAACTTAACCACATTATAACACATAGGATAGGTTATGTCAATAGATGTAAGCTGTAAATTGCACAAGAGACAAGGTGGTGAGAAAATGACAATTACAATGAGCGGCAAAACAATAGGCGAAAACATCAAGCTGGCGAGAATGCAGGCGGGTATCAGCCGGGCTAAGCTCGCCGAGGAACTCTGTGTTTCGGAGGTCATGGTGTACAAGTATGAGACTGATTCAGCAAACGTACACCCGCGCAAGCTTAAGAAGATTGCAGAGGTCTGCGGTGTGTCGGTCGAGGAGCTTACGGCGATAGGCGCTTGATTGCAAGAAAATTGCCCTAAGATTCGAAGGACTTAGGGCATAAGAGAGGGAGGTGACACATTATGGTGAAACGTGGCGGCTTAGAACTGGCGATGCCAGAAGCCGTGTGGGAACACATGTTTAAGGAACCTGAGGAGCAGAAAAAAGCCGAAACAATACTTCAGACTTTGGACGGAATGAGCATTGCTTCGGCAAAGGAACTGCTCACCAAGTGCGAGCAGTGTTTAGGAACGCTGATTATCCGTTCCTGCGAATGTCCGCAAGTTCCTCAGAAATGAGCTCCTGAGTTTCCACGAAGAAGTGGGTGAACTCTCTAGGGCTGTAAAAGCTCTTGTTACATTTTTGTATGTACAGCAGCGCAAGTTTTTCAGCAAGTTCATCTAAATCTTCATCCGTGAAGTGAAGGTCATTAATACCCATTATCATTTCTCCTTTCGTATTATTTCAGCTCGGCAAAGCTGATAAGCTAATTATAACACGAAACAAGGGAAATTACAAGGAGGTGAACCTAACATGTTTACAAACAGAACCCCCGACGGCAGAAACAACATCTGCGGCATAAAGGTCAAGGAGCTCCGCAAGGGATTAAGAATCTCGCAGCGTGAGCTTTCCGACAGACTTATCGTTAACGGTCTGGACATCGACAAGAACGCTGTACAGCGTATCGAGTCCGGGCAGAGATTTGTAACGGATATCGAGATAATCTACCTTGCAAAGGTGCTCGACGTTACCGTTGAAGAACTTATCAGGAGGTAAAACCAGTGCTGACAACATCAGAGCTGAACAACAAGCTCAATGAGCTTACCATCGAATACCGCAAGGTAGTCGATACCGGAAACGCGACCGAGATCCTGCGCTGGGTGCTTTCAACAGCCGAATTCATCAGAGAGATGTATGAGGAAGCAATATCAGCAAAGGGAATGACGGAGAATGAGCGCGAGGCATTTACACTTGCGAACTGCGCAAGCGATCTCAACCGTAAAACAATAAAGGCGCTACTGATAGACCGTCTTGCAAGGGAGGCTGCTTCAGCAACAAAGCCTAGCAAGAATGACAACAAGGGTGCGTAAGAAAGGTGTATGTATGGAGAACATTGAAAAAGCGCTCTACACTTTGACATACGCTCTGCGGAGCACTAGAGCAGGCAAGGACATTGATTATATCGAGGTGACCGAGGAAGGTTGCGGGCGCACTGCGGTGATACACTTTGCTCCGGGAAGCGGCAAGCGCAACAAGGCAGTTGGCATTGAGTGTGACAGCGCCCTGGGAGCAATAATGGACGTCTGCAAGGCGCTTTCAAACTGATAAGAGGCAAGCAAGTGAACAAGCCCCAATGTCATACAATGAACGGAGGTGATTATCATGGCACGACCGACCCCGAAAGAAATACTGGAACTCAAGCCGCATATCGTCGAGTACGTCTACGATGAGAACGGAAAAGAGATCGGGTGGATAGCAGACAACTTCGTCGTTCAGACGCAGAAAGAGGTTGATGATATCCTCAAGGAACTCGGCAAAATCTGGGGCGATTCGTGCGATCGCAAAGCCCGCGAAAAGCAGCTTGCCTCAAAGCCCTGACATTACGGCAAGCCATAAGAAAGGAGAAATTATGCCTAACTATTTTGGAAAGCAAAGGCTCGTCCGAATCCTTTACAATTATCTGGAGTGGACAGCTCCGGAGAAACTCGCAGAACTTAAGCGCGAACTCAAAGAAGCAGGCGAATACAGAAAGTATGAAATCAAGTACACGAAGCGCCGGGGCGACGAGTGGCTCAAGGCTCATATTTACTTTGATCGTATCGAATATCGCTTTGAGATGCATGCTTGGGGGAAAGAATCCAAGCGCGTTACCCTCATCGAAAAGAAAGTCATTGGTGACTACGACGACGAGAGCATTACGCAAACTTTTGCCGGAACCGCCCACTATGACGAGAACTTTAACCCGGTGGATACAGACACATCACATTGCAGTGATTTGCTGGCTTTGCAATCAATTGCAAAAGTCGGACAAGCTTCGTAGCAATATAAGGACGGTGAACAAGATGAGGAAAAACAAAAGGCGCACAAGGGTCGAAACAGTACTCAAGTACGCGATAATCACGATGTGCGGATTGATCCTCTTCACGCTGGCGAACGATTCCGCAAATGCCGAACGCATATCCAACAGCGTGGGTGGCGAGGCAGTGTTCGTTCTTCTGCCGGTGCTGTGGTGGGTCATTGAGAGAACAATAAAGGATTCGGTTGCGGAAGCCAGGAAAGCCAAGCGCAACAGAAATGAGAGGACATGGCGATGAGCGAGAAGAAAACGCTGCACAATGTGTGGCTCATACAGGACAAGGTTCCAATTGATGAGTCGGCGGACAATGTTCCGGTCGATGATCCTGATGACTCTGAGAGAAAACCCAAGTATTTTGCTGGACTGGCAATAAGCGAAGTCACCGGGAACCAGGTTTCAAGGTTTGAACCGCTTTCCGCTGCTACTAAAGTATATAAGAATGAGAAAGGTGCGAAAATAGGCGCGCGCATGGCGGACAAGTACTATGAAAGTCCGTTCATTACCCCGGTGTTCGTTGAGTACGCGGAGTTTGATGTGCCGGAAGAACCGCTGAAGCCCTCAACCCCTGCTCCGAAGGAGCCGCCGGCGCGTACTCCTTTGTCGGCTGTCCCTGAAAGCGAACTTGGTGGTTGGATTGCGCTGGACAAGCTTTGCGGCAACTATCCGCTGATGCTGCGGAAAAAGGTCGGCACCATTTTCCGTTTTGCAATCGCTTTCAGCGAAAATGATATCCGTTACTTGCCTGCCGAAGAAATTTTCGCCTGGACGCGGTACTTTGAGGAATGCACCAGCTTCGTAGTTGGCAGGATCCGCAACCGCCGCATAGCCGAGGGCAAGGACCCGGACGGCGCTGACGACTGGAAGAAAGGCGTTACATAATGGCTGTTCAGATATGCCCTATATGCAAGAAGGGCGAAGACCATGAAGTTGGTTCATGGGTAAGATGTCCGCGATTTGCAGCGCCTGTATGCATGGAGCACTGCAACGAGTGCAGGTTTTTCAGCGGATACGAAACATCGGTAGTTCACTGCTACTTTGGCAGCAAGGACGAGCCGAACACAAAAAAATAAAGCCTTGAGCAAAGACTCAAGGCTGAAACAAAACAGGGAAATGAATTAAAAATATCCTACTTAAATTATACATCATTTCCCTTTAAAAGTCAATAGGGAGTTTTCAAAAAAAGCGGCGGTAGAGCCGCTTTGACGGCCTTGTAATGAGTATTAACTTTTCGGACATTTCATTCTTCAAGCGGAAAACTCCCTCGACAGTCAGGGGGAAATGATAGTGAGACGGAATTTTATCCGGGAAAAGGCATTCGACGCTCGGAACAGTCGATACAAAGAGGTGGAGCTTTTCGAGTATTCGGAGGAAGAGCAGGAAGCAGTAAGGCAGAGGAGGAAAACACGCACCAGGGCTTCTCCTCCTAAAATCAAGAGTCTTAATGACAAAAACAGCCGAAAGCACTTCCGATGGCTCTTGTTCAACAACTTTGTCGAGGGTGATTATCTTGTTTCCCTGACATTTGACAATGAGTACATACAAAAGAGCATTTCTGAACGTAAGAGGGAGTTTACCAATTACATAAAGTGCTTAAGGCGTTTGTATGTTAAGAACGGTCTTGAATTAAGGTACTTATATGTGATTGAAGGCGTGAACGACGAAGCACGCTTCCATTATCACCTGGTTGTCAATAGCGGGAACGGTAAAGTTACAAGAGATGAGGTTGAGCGGCTGTGGAAGTGTGGCGAACATACGAACAGCAAGCGTTTGCAGGTAGACAGTGATGGTACCTTTACCTCTCTTGCAGTCTACTTGATGAAGTCCAAGGATACAAAGAAGAAATGGGAACGCAGCTGGAATGGTTCGCATAACCTCAAACGTCCGGAAATCACCACCGATGATAACAAGGTATCAAGAAAGACCATGCGGAAGATTCAAGACGCTGCACGAAACGACGAGGTCAGAGTGATCATGAGCAAGGTATATCCGAAGTTCAAGATCATTGATTATGAGATAGGTCAGAACCCTGTCACAGGTCGGGATTATGCAAGGTTCAGAATGATCAGGCTCGAGTAGAGCCAGATACAAACGAATTCAGCAGTAATGCGGGTTCAGGCAACAAAACAGGTCAATTACCCCGGACACGAGCGGCGCAAAGCCCAAAAAGCCGCGCGAAATCAATCGGGGTGCTATATAGGAGACCAGCTATGAAAAGTCAATAGACAAAAGCGCCAAAAATTAAGCGACAAGTTTGGCAGGAATGAAAGGTGT
>CAKSHG010000032.1 GCA_934456315.1 uncultured Oscillospiraceae bacterium
TCCAGCGCTTCGGCGCGTTTTTTCATTTCGGAGAGCGGCACTGCCGCTTTTTCCTCCGCAACGCGCTCTATTGTGCGCTTTGCAATTTCCTCCAGAATCATGCCTTTACCTCGTTGGAAACCCTGATGTAGTTCTCGAGCGTTTTCAGCGCTGCGCCGCTGTCGATGGTCTGCGCGGCGAGCTTTATGCCGTCCTCCATGGAAATGCCCTTTAAAATGTGGAGCGCCGCTCCGGCATTCAGCAGGACCGCGTCACGTCCTGCGCCCTGCTCTCCGGAGAGGATACGGTGCGCCGCAGCGGCGTTCTCCGCAGGAGTTCCGCCGACAAGCTCGGACTGCTCGTGGCGCTGGATCCCGAACTGCTCGGGGGTTATCTCGTATTCGTCGTACTTTCCGCCCGCGAACTCCACTACTTTAGTGGGGGCGCTGACGGAAATTTCATCGAGCTTATCGGTGCCGTAGACCGCCATGCCGCGCTTAACGCCGAGCTTTGTCAGCGCCTGCGACATCGGGAGCAGCAGCTCCGGCTTGTAAACTCCGAGGAGCTGTACGTTAGCGTGAGCCGGGTTAGTGAGCGGCCCGAGAATGTTGAACACGGTCGGGATACCGATCTCCTTACGGACGGGTCCGACGTACTTCATCGCGCTGTGGTACTTCTGCGCGAACAGGAAGCACATTCCGACCTCGTCGAGGAGCCTTACGCTGCCCTCCGGAGCGGTGGAGATGTTCACGCCGAGAGCCTCGAGGCAGTCAGCGGTACCGCACTTGCTGGAGGCTGCGCGGTTGCCGTGCTTTGCGACTTTAGCGCCTGCCGCGGCGCAAACCAGCGCGGAGATAGTGGAAACATTGATGGAGTTGGAGCCGTCGCCGCCGGTGCCGACTATCTCGAGCACGTCACCGGGGTAGTTCACGCGGTCGGCGCAGTCGCGCATGACGTAAGCGGAAGCGGATATCTCGTCGGTGGTTTCGCCCTTGATGTGGAGCGCGGTCAGGTAAGCCGCAGTCTGCGCCGGAGTGGTGTTTCCGGTCATTATCTCGCGGGTGACTTCCGCAGCTTCGTCATAGGTCAGGTCAATTCCTCCGGCAGCCTTCTTTATCATTTCCTTTATCATAACGTTACCTCCAGAAAGTTTTCAGCCATTTTTCTTCCGTTCTGTGTCAGTATGGATTCCGGGTGGAACTGTACCCCGAAAATGGGATATTCGCGGTGTTCCACCGCCATTATCTCGCCGTCGTCGGTGCGGGCGGTGACCTTCAGGCATTCCGGGAATCCCTCCTCGGAAGCCGCCAGGGAGTGGTATCGCGCCACCTCGCATTTTTCGTCCATTCCGGCGAAAAGCCTGCTTGAGGTGTCCAGCTTCGTCACTGATTTCTTCCCGTGCATGAGCTTTTTCGCGTAGGTGATTTCAGCCCCGAACGTTTCGCATATTGCCTGATGACCCAGGCACACGCCGAGTATCGGTATCTTCCCGGCGGCGGTCCTTATGACCTCCTCGCAGACGCCCGCGTCGCAGGGTCTGCCGGGACCAGGGCTGACGATGATGTGCGAGGGCTTCAGAGCCATTATCCCGTCAGCGGTCAGCTCGTCGTTGCGTATTACCCTGATGTCCGGGTTTATCCCGCCGATGAGCTGATAGAGATTGTATGAAAAGCTGTCGTAGTTGTCAATCAGAAGTATCATATGTTCTCCTCCTGCGCGATGGTGAGCGCGTTCATGACCGCCTTCGCCTTGTTGATGCACTCGTTGTATTCGCTGACCGGAACGCTGTCCGCGACTATCCCGGCGCCGCTCCTTACGAACACCCTGCCGTTTTTCTTGAACGCCAGGCGTATCGCGATGCAGGTGTCGAGATTTCCGCGGAAATCTATGTAGCCGACCGCGCCGCCGTAGACGCCGCGCTTGTTGTTCTCAAGCTCGTTGATTATCTCGCAGGCGCGCAGCTTCGGGGCGCCGGAGAGCGTACCCGCCGGGAGCACCGCGTCAACGGCGTCCAGGGCGTCCTTGCTTCCAAGTATCTCGCCGCGCACCGTGGAGCCGATGTGCATAACGTGCGAGTAGCGCTCGATGCACATGTACTTCTCGACCTCGACGGAGCCGAATTTGCTGACCTTTCCGATGTCGTTTCGCCCGAGGTCGACCAGCATGTTGTGCTCGGAAAGCTCCTTTTCGTCGCGGAGCAGCTCTGCTTCAAGGCGCTTGTCCTCCTCGTCGGTCGCGCCCCTCGGACGGGTCCCGGCGAGCGGGAACGTGTGGAGCGTTCCGTTTTCGAGCTTCACGAGGGTTTCCGGGGAGGCTCCGGCTATCTCCATATCGTCGCTGGAGAAGAAGAACATGTACGGCGACGGATTCGTCGCGCGGAGCACGCGGTAAGCGTCCAGCAGGCTTCCGTCGAAATCCGCGTCAAGCCGGTTGGAGAGCACCACCTGGAATATATCGCCCTCGTAGATGTAGTGCTTCGCTTTCTCGACCATCTGGCAGTACTGCTCCTCGCTGAAAAGCCTGCGGAATTCCGAGCGGAGCTTTCCGTGCGGGATATCGGCAGGCTTGCCGTTCCTTATCAGCTGCTCCATCTCGGTCAGCTCCTGCTCTGCCCTTGCGTAGCCGGCGTCGAGGTCGTCCGTCGGGACGTTGGTTATCAGCACTATCTTCTGATGGATATTGTCGAACGCTATGACCTTGTCGAACAGCATCAGGTCAACGTCCTTGAAGTGCTCCTCGTCCTTTGCGTCGAGGTTCAGCGTGGGTTCGCTGTACTTTATGTAATCGTAGGAGAAGTACCCGACCAGTCCGCCGGTGAACGACGGGAAGCCGTCCAGCTTCGGGCTGGTGTATTTCTTCATGAGTTCCTTTATGTACGCCGCCGGGTGGGCCTGGCGGGAGGTTTCAGCCTTTCCGGTGAGCACGTCCCTGACGGTCAGCTCGCCGTTCATGCAGGTTATCTCGAGCTTCGGATTGTAGCCCAGGAACGTGTAGCGTCCCCATTTTTCCTGGTTCTCTACGCTTTCGAGTATGTAAACGTGGCGGCTCACTCTGCGGAGCTTTTTCAGCACCTCTATCGGGGTGGTGAAATCCGAGAGTATCTCGCGGCAGACCGGGATAACGCTGTATCCGGTGAGCTCCCTTGCCTGTTCAAGAGTAGGTTTCAGCATTGTTCTGCTCCTTTCAGCGGGCATTTCGCCCAAAACAAAAACTCCGCCCTTAAACACAGAATTCCTCTGCTTCTAAGGACGGAGTATACACTACACCGCGGTACCACCTTAATTTGCGGCCTCTAAGCCGCACTCTCGCCGGATACTAACATATCCCTGCAATTAACGCTTGCAACACGTCGCAGAATACTCGGCCGGCTTTGGACACCGCCTTTGACTGCGCCCTCTGTGGTCCATTTGATATGCTCTGCGTTCTGCGGTATTCACAGCAGCGACCGCTCTCTGGGAGTGCACAAGCATTTTTATCTCCACATCGTTGGTTTGTAAGGGCGTATTAAATTGTATGTCCTGCCCGGTTTGGACGCCGGGAGGTTCATTCGCTGTGATAATGATACCACAAATTTTCCGCCTTGTCAAGGGCTTTTCTGAATTTTTTTCAGAGCGTTCCTGCAAATTTATTCTGCCTAAAAACGCAGCCGGATTAACCTAAAAAATTCGCATTACCGCTTGAAAAACAACACCGGATATGCTATACTATACCTATCCGAAACCGGAAATCAACACCCGAAAGGTAACGAGAGGTAACGAAATGCCGATAATCTACGACGAAGCCAAGCGCGTATTCAAGCTTGACACCCCGAATACCACCTATGCGTTCCATGTAACGAATTCCAAGAACCTGCTGCACCTGTACTACGGCGCATATATCCCGGAAACCGACATCACCCACATGCTGCGTATCCCGAACGACGAGCCGTTCGTACCCGCGACCCACGACGGAATGGGACCGCACTCCTTCGACTGCGCGGCGATAGAGTTCCCGACCAGCGGAGTCGCTGACTTCCGCGAGCCCTGCATGCAGCTGATGGACAAGTACGGCATGAGCGCCTGCGAGTGCTACTACGACAGCTACGCCATATTCAAGGGAAAGAAGAAGCTGGAGGGGCTCCCCGCGACCTACGCCAACAGCGACGACGAGGTCACCAGCCTTGAGGTATACTGCCGCGACCCGCACAACGGGCTTGAGATAACGCTCCAGTACAGCGTTTTCGAGAAGCTGGACGTCATCACCCGCTCCGTCAAGGTAAAGAACGGCGGCGCCGACCCCATCGAGCTTCGCAGACTGCTCTCCACCTGCGTGGAGCTTGACAGCAAGGATTACGACATGATAACCCTCTACGGCACCTGGGCAAGGGAGCGCCATGTACAGCGCAATCCGCTGCACTTCGGCAAGCAGCTCGTTGACAGCTGCCGCGGCTCGACCAGCCACGCGCATAACAACTTCATCGCGATAGTCGACCACAAGGCTACCGAGGATTACGGCGACTGCTACGGCTTCGCGCTGTGCTACTCCGGCAGCTTCGTAGCGGGCTGCGAGGTAAACCAGTACGAAAAGACCCGCGTGTTCTCCGGAATCAATCCGTACGACTTCAGCTGGCACCTCGACCTCGGCGAGGAGTTCCAGGCTCCGGAGGTCATCATGGTATTCTCCGCGAACGGTATCGGCAACATGAGCCGCACCTTCCACGACGTAATGCGCAGCAACCTCACCCGCGGAAAGTGGAAGGATATCCGACGCCCGATACTCATCAACAACTGGGAGGCTACCTACTTCAATTTTGACACCGACAAGCTGCTCGACATCGCGCGCGAATCCGCCAAGGCGGGTATTGAGATGCTCGTAATGGACGACGGCTGGTTCGGTCACCGCAACGACGACAAGTCCTCCCTGGGCGACTGGTTCGTGAACGAGGACAAGATAAAGGGCGGTCTGAAGCACCTCGTAGACGAGGTCAACAAGCTGGGTCTGAAGTTCGGCATCTGGTTCGAGCCGGAGATGATCAGCCCGGACAGCGAGCTGTACAAGGCTCACCCGGACTGGTGCATACATATCCCGGGACGTCCCCGCACTACCTGCCGTTCGCAGCTGGTCATCGACTTCTCCCGCAAGGAAGTCCGCGACTACATCTACGACCAGATGTACAAGATACTGTCCTCCGCGAACATCGAGTACGTCAAGTGGGACATGAACCGCCAGCTCTGCGAGGTCGGAAACGAGGTGCTTCCTCCCGAAAGACAGCGCGAGATATGGCACCGCTACGTCCTCGGCGTTTACGAGATACAGGAGCGCCTGCTGACCGACTTCCCCGACCTGCTGCTTGAGAACTGCGCAGGCGGCGGCTCCAGGTTCGACGCCGGCATGCTCTACTACTCGCCGCAGATCTGGTGCTCCGATGACACCGACGCCATCGAGCGCCTCAAGATACAGTACGGTACTTCGCTGTGCTATCCCTGCTCCTGCTTCGGCGCGCACGTTTCCGACAGCCCGAACCACTGCGTGGGGCGTATCACTCCGTTCGAAACGAGAGGCCGCGTCGCAATGGTCGGAACATTCGGCTACGAGCTGGATATCACGAAGATCTCCGACGATGACAAGTGGAATATCCGCAAGCAGATCGAGGAATTCAACAAGTACAATCCCCTGGTGCGCACCGGCGACCACTATCGCATAGGCGACCCGTTCGCGAACGACCGCTTCGACGCGTGGGAATTCGTCGCAAAGGACAAGAGCGAGGCTCTGCTTGAGTACATTCAGGTACTCAAGGAACCGAGCGTGTTCCTGCACAGGGTCCGCCTGGTGGGTCTTGAAAAGGGCTGCTACTACCGCCATGAGGAAACCGGAAAGGTCTACAGCGCCGAGGTCCTGATGAACAGCGGATTCGACATTCCGTCACTTTGGGGAGATTTCCAGAGCTATATTGCTCACTTTATCAGAGTGGAAAAGTAAATCAGCTGGCAGGCACTCCTAGGAGGGAGCGCCTGCTAATTTTACACTTCATATTATAGAAAGAGGGCGTCACAATGCCGGACACCAGCCGGATATACATTCCGAAACGCGTGAGCGCAATGCTCCGCGGGATATACACCAGCCGCGTGACGGTGGTGAGCGCCCCCGACGGCTGCGGGAAAACCACCCTGATACGGGAATTCATCGCGCGCACCCGCCCCTCCGGGATAGCGCTGCGGAACATCACCAGCGCGGCAAACACCGGAGAATGCTTCGCGCAGATATGCTCGATGATAGCCGGGAAGGAACTGCCCGAGCCGCTCTCCGACCAGGAGTACCTTGCGGCTTCCCGGGAATTCTCGGAAGCGCGCCCGGAAAAACCGCTGCTCATCGTAGTGGACTGCCCCTGCGCGGCGCGTACCGCGCTCGGGAACCTTCGCACCGCAAGGCTGCTGCGGGACTGCCGCTGCGCACGGTTCGTGTTCATTTCCGACTCGATGAAGCCCGCCTACCGGGAGCTTTCGCGGGAAATGGGATTCACGCTCATCGAACGCGACAGCCTTAGCATGAACATCTCCGAGATAATGGAGTACGCAGAGCGCTGCAGCGTCAGCATCAACGCAAGGGAAGCATACGCCGCCTGCCGCGGCTCGTTCCTGGGGACGCGGCTGTGCATAATGCTGGCGCAGCGCGGCGAGGACATCGGCGGCCTGACGACGGAGGGGCGGCTTATCCGCGCCGTACTCAAGCCGCGCCCGTTAAGGCTGCACGGCGCCCTGACGGCTATCACTGCATTCACGGACCTGCCGGAGGAGTTCCTCGGCGACCTCGGCTCGTTCGCCGCCCTGACGGAATATTTCGGCAGCGGGCTGTTCACGCGGCAGGAAATTCTCGGCGAGCTTACCGGGCTTGGCGAAGCGATACACCTGCTGAATATCGACCGCCGCACCAGCACGGTGAAGCTCCACCCCATGCTGAAGCACTCCGCATACACGCTCTTCTTCAATTTTCCGCAGGCTGTCCAGCACGATATGCGCGTCTGCTTCGCGCGGCAGTACAACCGAATGGGCGACAGCTTTTCGGCGTTCCTGGAGTACTTCCTTGCGGGGGAATACGAGCTTGCCGCAGATGAGCGCGCCCGGAGACATATCACGTACTTCATGCTGATAAACTCCGCCAGGCTGCTCCAGCGCTTCGTTACGGAATGCCCGCTGTCCTGCAAGCAGGCTATCCCAAGGATAATGCGTATAAACGCGCTCCTCATGCACACCTCGCTGAAGCCGCTGCTCCTTAACAGGTTCGACGAGATAATAAGCTGGGTAAGCTCCTCACCCGACCACACAGCCGCCGAGAAACAGCGCCTGATAAGCTACGCCTACGCCCTGAAAGCCAACGAGGACCTCTATACCCTCGACAAAATGGGCGCCAACATCAAGCGCGCCTACGACCTGTTCAAGATTCGCCGGGAATACGAAGCGCCGAAATTCCCCTGGACGATGTACGCTCCGTCGGTATTCTGCCTTGTCCACCGCCGGGGGCATTCCATGCAGACGGAAAACGAGCAGTTCACACGTTACCAGCACATGTATACTGAAATGCTGAACCACGGCAAGTACACGCAGATGATATTCACCGGAGAAATGAAGTACTACCAGGGCGACCTTACCGGCGGACTGGAGCTGCTCTCCGCCGCTGCGTCGTTCTGCTCGGTGAAGGAGCAGGGAGCCGCCCGCCTTGCGGCGCTGTACTGCTCGGCAAAATGCTGCCTATACCTCGGCAACTACAAGGGATTTTACGAAAAGCTGACCGATATCCACGCCACGGAGCGCGCTCACGTCAACGCCGAGGAGGGCGAGTGCGCCAAGCTGTGCCTAGGTCTGCTGCGGGGACTTCGCGGCGGCGGTTACGACGACATGTGGTACGCTATCTGCAGCGAGGAAAGCGACATGCTGTGCAACCGCTACACGGCGCCGTACTTTGCGCTGGTGAAGGCACTGTACTTCCTGCGCACCGGGAAAAACGACATTCTGTCCGGTCACACGGAGCAGTTCATACTTGCGGCGGACACCGCCGGAAACGAGGCGGTCGGGATAGCGCTGCGGCTGTGCGCGGCGCAGGCTTCGCTGTCACTGGGCAGCTTCGAGCGTTCCTCGATGATAATGGGAAAAGCGCTTGACATTGCCATGCAGAACCGCATTCCGGCGGCGCTCGGCGAATTCTGCGCAGCGTTCCCGGAGCTGTTCTTACAGATGGAGCAGCTGCTGCCGGAAAAATACACCCATATCATCAGGGAAGCGGTACGTCTTGGAGGAGAATTCCGCCGTGGACTTGAAACAGTCCGCACCTACGAGATAACCTACATGACGAGCATGCGCCGGGAAAGTTCATCGGAGCACTTTCTTGCGCCGCTGCAAAGCCTGCTTGATTCCCACGTCAGGCTCCGGGAGGAGCTGGGGCTGTCTGAATCCGCGTTCAAATACGCGGTGATGGCGGCGTCCGGCGCGGAAAACAAGGAGATATGCAAGCTTTTCAACGTATCCGAAAACAGCGTGAAAAGCAGCCTGAAACGAACCTTCGCAGCGCTCGGGGTAAAGAATCGCCGCGGTCTTGCCGGGATAGTTCCAACCATCAAGTGAATCCCGGAGCCGGAAACGCTGTCTGCGTAGACAGCTGTGCGTCCGGAATGCATTCGGCGGGCGCCGCCGGAAGCGGCTCTGTTTTCCCCCCATTCCGGCAAAATTGACCGTTTTAATACCCCGCCGGTTGTGTTATAATAGATTACAGAAAGCACCGGCTTTCCGGCGCACAACAATGGAGGGATTTCTATGCGTTCTGTTTTACCAATGAGAGCAGCAAAGATAGGCTATATCGTGATGTCCGCGGCACTGTGCGTGCTCGGCGTACTTCTTATTTGTATCCCGGAGTTCTTCTCGGGGCTTCTCGGAGTTCTTATCGGTATCGTCCTGATAGTATTCGGCGCCGTAAGAATGGCGGGGTATTTTTCGAAGGATCTCTACCGGCTTGCGTTCCAGCACGACATCACGTCCGGGATAATCCTCATCGCGCTGGGCGTTATCATTCTGATAAACCCGGCCAGTCTGATGATATTCGTTTGTAGTGCTATGGGGCTGTTCCTGCTGATGGACGGCGTTATGAAGATACAGACTGCATTTGAAGCGAAGAAGTTCGGTCTGGGAACATGGTGGCTTATTTTCGCAATGGCTGTGCTCACCGGACTGATGGGGCTTGCGCTGATGTTAAGACCCGGCGCAGGCAGTGAGCTGCTGATGATACTGCTCGGGATATCGATACTTTCCGAAGGTATCCTGAATCTCATCACGGCGATAACCGCCATCAAGATAATCAAGCACCAGCGCCCTGACGTCATAGAGGGCGAGTGCGAAGAACACGACGAGTGATAAAACCAAAGGGCTGCAATGTGCAGCCCTTTCAGTCTGTCGATAAAGGCACATCTGCGTCGTCAACGTCATTTCGGCAGGCAAAAAGCCTAGCCGAAATGGCGTTTCCTAACATCAGTACCTTTCTCAACAGCCTGGGAAAGATGTTTTTTCAATATGTCCCCCGATATTCGCTCGGAGAACTGCCGGAATATTTCCGGAATATCCTGCTGAAATAATTGGGGTCGCCAAAACCGCACCGCATTGCGATCTCCGTCACTGAAAGCCCGCTTTCCCGCAGCATAGCCGACGCGTGCCGTATCCGAACGTCCAGCAGGTATCTCTGCGGGGTCATTCCATACGCCGCCGAGAACAGCCGGATAAAATGCCGCTGCGAATAATGCGAACGCTCTATGACCTCGCTGATGGAAACCGGTTCGGCATAGTTCGTTTCCATGAATGCCGCCGCGTCAGCCATTCCGGCGATCTCCCGGGGCTTTGTCGGGCAGTCGTACAGCCGCGAAAGCAGCACCGCAAGCTGCCGCACGCACGCAAGCACCATCGTGTTGCGCCCGGGAAGCTCGGAGGTGTATTCCGACTCCGCACGCTCTATCAGCGGCATTACCACCGCAAGGTCAGCGGGCGTGAGCTTCAGGCGGCTCTGAAAGTGCTGGGTGCTGTTATAATACGGCTCCAGCAGGAACAGCGCGTGGAATCCCGGGATCTTGCGGATATCCATATCCCCGGAAAACAGCATTTCCGGGCGGTACATTATGTTGCATATCCTTAATCCGTTGGTTTTGTCAAAGCCGTGGCTTATTCCGTTGCCTATGACGAACACATCGCCCTTGCTGATAACGCTGCGCTCGCCGTCCACTATGTGCTCCGCGCTGCCGTTGAGCACTGTCACCAGCTCGTAGAAATCCTCGTGCCCGTGGACGAACAGCGGCACGTCGTGCTCGCCGAACTGCACGAACAGCGGAAAACTCTTGTCATTCGTGAAGTAGCTTAGCTTCATGTCGTTCATTGCAGCACCTCCCGGATTTTCTGCTTTTTCATCGGTAAAGGGCGGAGTATCATCTCCGCCCATGTTTCTATTTTATGTAGTCCTTGAGCGCAGAGATGAGCGCGTCAATTTCCTCGTCGGTGCCTATCGTTATGCGCAGGCGGTTGTCGATACGCTTCCTGGAGAAATAGCGGACGTAGATATCCCGGGTCTTGAGGTACTCCTGGATATCCTTTGCGCGGTATTTCGGGTGCTCCGCGAACAGGAAGTTCGTGCTGCTGTCCGCAACGTCAAAGCCCATTCCGCGAAGCTCCGCGGTAAGGCGCCCGCGGGTCGCGATGACCTTCTGAACCGTGGCAGTGAAGTACTCCTCGTCCTCGACGGAGGCAACTCCCGCAGCGATAGCTACGCTGTCCAGCGGGTATGAATTGTAGCTGTCCTTGGCTGCGAACAGCGCAGAAATGATGTCCGTATTTCCAAGCGCGTAGCCGATACGCATTCCCGCCATGGAGCGCGACTTGGAGAAGGTCTGCACTACGACCAGGTTATCGTACTCCTTCAGCAGCGGCACCGAGGAAGTCCCGCCGAAATCAACGTAAGCCTCGTCGGAGATCACAACGCTGTCCGGATTTGCGTCCAGTATCTCGCGCATGAAGTCCAGTCCCCTGCCGATACTGGTGGGAGCGTTCGGATTTGCGATCACCACGCCGCCGTTGGGGCGGTCGTAATCAGCCGCGCTGATGTTGAAGCTGTCGTCCACCGGGATAGTTTCGAACGGAATGCGCAGCATCTCGCACCACACCGGATAGAACGAGTAGGTGATATCCGGATAGATCACCGGCTTGTCCGAGTTGAAGAACGCCCGGAAGCACAGCGCCAGTACGTCGTCGGAGCCGTTTCCGACAAACACATTCTCGCGCTTCAGCCCGAATCGCTTTGCGAGCGCGTCCGCAAGCGGCTTCGCGTTTGCATCGGGGTACTTCTTCAGGCTCCCGCCGCGGAACTGCTCTATCGCGCGGATAACTCCCGGAGCGGGAGGGTATGGATTCTCGTTCGCGTTGAGCTTGATGAAATCCGTCTTGTTCGGCTGCTCGCCCGCAACGTAGGGTTCTATCTTTATCAGGTTATCTCTCCAGCTCATAGTTATCTCCTTAAACAAAATCAGGCGAACGACCATAGGTCCCCCGCCTGATATTCAGCTGATTACTGATCACTCACCGTCTTCCTCGTCATCGAGGGAGAACTTGAGTTCTGCGCCGCAGTTCGGGCAGTCGATCTCGCCCTTTGCAGCCTGGTCGTAGTCGAAACGGATAGTGTTGCCGCAGGTGGGGCAGGTGGTTTCGTACATTTCGTCGAGGTCCTCGTCGAAATCGTCGTCCAGATCGTCCTCATCTTCGTCCTCGTCGTAGCCGTAAACGTCGTCCTCAAGGTCGGATACGCTCTCCTCAAGGTCGGTCATTACGTCTGCAACGTCGTCAAGCTCTTCGTCGACCTCTGCGAGGTTCTCTGCCATTTCGCCGAGAACGTCGAGGATAGCGGAGATGACCTTGCCCTCGTTGGTGGAGTCGTCTACCTTCAGACCCTCTGCCAGACCCTTGATATAGGAAACCTTTTCACCGATCGTCATAATTATCATTCCTTTCGTCATTCGGGTGCTTTCGCACCTCCCGGCGCATGCCGTCCGGGTACTCCTGCACCTTGTCGCTCCAAAGAAACTATATGGCACTGAAACGTATTACTTTACACGCTCCATGTACTCACCAGTTCTGGTGTCGATACGGATAACTTCGCCCTCGTTGATGAACAGCGGAACACGGATCTCTGCGCCGGTTTCCAGTGTAGCGGGCTTGGTAGCGTTTGTAGCTGTGTTGCCTGCGAAGCCGGGGTCGGTCTGGGTGATCTGGAGCTCAACGAAGTTCGGAGGCTCTACGCCGAATACCTTGCCCTTGTAGGACAGTACCTTACATACCATGTTCTCCTTGACGAACTTGAAGTTGTCGCCAACGTCGGAAGCGTTTACGGGGATATCCTCGTAGGTTTCGGAATCCATGAAGTGATAGAGCTCGCCGTCAGAGTAGGTGTACTCCATATCCTTTCTCTCAACGTAAGCGGTGGGGAACTTTGCGGTAGGGTTGTAGGTCTTTTCTACAACGGAGCCGGTGATAACGTTTCTCACCTTTGTTCTTACGAACGCTGCACCCTTACCGGGCTTAACGTGCTGGAACTCGATGATCTGCATTACGTTGCCGTCTTCCTCGAATGTCATGCCGTTTCTGAAATCTCCTGCTGTGATCATAGTAGGGAACCTCCAAATTTTTATTAATTATTGCGGCGCTTTCTAATCACCTGCGCCGGTTATCCGGAGGACCCAGTTTCTGTAAAGCCCGTCCGTATAATTCTATCTCTATTATTTTACCCTATTTCACGCGATTTTTCAAGCCCTTTTTCGAAAAAAATAGAAAAATTATATGTGAATCAGGTTTTTTGTGGATTTCGTAAGGTTATCGCAGCCATTTTCTGTAACAACTACCATATCCTCTATGCGCACGCCGAATTTTCCGGAGATATAAGCGCCGGGTTCGACGGTGACTATCATTCCGGGTTTAAGCATGGAACGGCTGCGCTGGGAAAGCGTAGGCTGCTCGTGTATCTCCAGACCTACTCCGTGACCCAGACCGTGCCCGAAGTACTTGTCGTAGCCTCCCCACGCCGCGAGGGTCGCGCGTGCAACGCTGTCGACGACCTTTCCGTTGATGCCGGGTCTGACCGCCTTGATGCCGTCGAGATTCGCGTAGTAGACCGCGTTGTACAGCTTTTCCTGCTCCGGAGAGATATTTCCGACTGCGAGTGTGCGGGTCATGTCGCTGTGGTAGCTGTCCACGACTGCGCCGAAATCCAGCGTCAGGAAGTCGCCCTCCTGGAGCTTCTTGTCGGTGGGGACCGCGTGCGGCGACGCGGAATTCACGCCGGAAGCCGCGATGGTTTCAAACGAAAGGTCGTCCGCGCCGAGGTCCATCATGTAGTAATTCAGCAGCGCTGCGACCTGCTTCTCGGTCATGTCGCGGCGAATGTTGTCCACCAGGCGCTCGAAGGCCTTTTCGGCAATGCGCTGCGCCTTTACGATGAGCTGTACCTCCTCGTCGGTCTTGATGATACGCATGTCCCAGATGAGGTCGGAAAGCCAGGACGTGGCGTCAAGCTCCACGAAGTGCAGCTGCTCCCTGTAGGCGGCGTACTGGCTAAGCGTCATGTAGTCGCTCTCGAGGCTAAGGCGGCGGATATCGTGCTTCAGAAGCAGCTCGGAAAGCTGCGTGCGCATATCCTCGAGCAGTATCACGCGGCAGTCGGTTACGCGCTGCTTCGCCTTGTCGAAATAGCGGGAATCTATGATGAGGTAGCTCTGCTCCTTAGTCACGAGGATAACCCCCGCGGAGGATTTGAACCCGCAGAAATACCGCCTGCTGACGTCCGATGTGATGAGCGC
>CAKSHG010000033.1 GCA_934456315.1 uncultured Oscillospiraceae bacterium
CGTCCTCTTGGTTGGCTTTCTCCCGTTGAATTTCTTTCTTTTTATCGTGTCCAAAATCATTGACAAACCTACATTTGTGAAAAAAAGTCGCCAACTATTACGGAGTCTTTAAATAAACCATCATATCTCCATTATTGACAAACTGCCTTTTAGTATTGTATAATAAATATATCATTTTCAGGTTTGGAGTGGAAATATGAAACAGAGAATCGATTATTACGACAACATAAAAGGTCTGCTCATCATACTGGTGGTGTTTGCGCACTGCCTGTACGGATACCAGGGATACATGTCAGTGAACGCCGTAACGGACACGATATACGTTTTTCACATGCCGGCTTTTGTGTTCATTACGGGCTTCCTTAGCAAAAGCGAGCATTCCCGGTCGGCTGCGGCGCAGTTCCGTATCCTGTCGGCTTATGTGATATTCAACACGCTGATGATGATATACGATATTTCTGCCGGAAGTACGATGCCATCGCTCCTGACGCCGTATTATTCCTGCTGGTACCTGCTTGCGGTCGCGGCCTGGAGGGCTGTATCCGGCTGGGCGGCGAAGCTGAAGGGCGTTATGGTCTGGAGCATTGCCCTCGCACTGGCGGCGGGATTCTTCGGAGATGTCACGAATACCCTCGCGGTCGGGAGGATAATTTCATTCTACCCGTTTTTCCTTGCAGGATTCCTGCTTCCGGCTGACCGGATCCCGGTGAAAGCCGCAGGAACGACGCTGCGCGTCAAGGGCGCTCTGCTGACCGCTGTTTCCGTAGCGCTCGCGGCTCTGTTCGTGGTAAGGTCCGGCGCTTCTGATTCCGTGATGCAGATGTTCGGATATACCTCCGCGGTCGGGCTGCGTTATCGTGCGATTATCTTTGCGATATCGGCGCTGTTTATCCTTGGCGTGTGCCTGTGCATGCCGCAGCGTAAAATACCATTCGTCACGAAAATGGGCAGGAATTCGCTTTCCGTCTACCTGCTGCACAGGATACTGACCCTCCTCGCACAGCGCCTTAATATATTCACCGAGGATTGGGCGGTGTTCTGCTATGCGGCGGCGCTTACCGCTGCGATATGTGCGGTAACGGGCGCCGATAGGACTGCGTGGATCGTGAACCGGCTGATAGACTGCTTTGCGGAGGCGTTTACGGGCGGAAAGGAAAAGCGCCATCGCTGGTGCAGGCTGGTATCCGGGGTTGTTGCTGGTGCGGTCCTGCTTTACAGCCCTGTCAGAAGCCTGGTCGCAGAGTTCAGGCTGTCGCTCCTTGAGAGGGAACAGCAGAATCCCGAAACGCAGCAGTCTGACATTATTTATGAGCAGCTTTCCGTTCAGCAGAAGGAAAAATTCCAGGAGGACTTCCGGCTGCTGTTTGCGGGGGACCTTATCATGCTGGAGGATCAGGTCAAGCGCGGCTGGGACGGCGAAAAATACTGCTTTGACGACATGTTCGAATATACTCGCAGCTACATATCCGGAGCCGACCTGGCGATAGGCGTGTTCGAGGGACCCACGGCAGGTGAGGAAGCGGGATATTCCACGAGCAATTTCGACGACGGGAAGGACCTCGCGATAAACTACCCTGACGAGTTCGCCGACGCCGTGAAGAACGCCGGATTCGACCTTGTGACGACCGCGAACAATCACCTGCTGGATAAGGGCATGGAGGGAGCGCTGCGAACTCTCGACGTGCTTGACGGCGCGGGTCTGGAGCATGTGGGCTCGTACAGGAACACCGGGGAAAAGAGCCGCGTAAAGATTATTGAGCGCGGCGGGATAAGATTCGCGGTGCTTGCATATACCTACGGTTCAAACGGCTATTCTGACAGTCAGCTTCTCGGAGATGAGCTTTCGTTCATCACGTCTTTAACCGTTTCGCCCGGCAGCGAATATGCGGAGCAGGTAAAGAAGAACATCGCGGAGGACTTCGCCCGGGCAGAATCTGAAGATCCGGACGCAGTCATCGTGCTGTCGCACATGGGCACCCAGTTCGACGATTACCCTGACAGTTATCAGGAATACTGGTATGATTATTTCCTGGAGTGCGGCGCAGACGTGATACTGAACGACCACACCCATTCCGTTCAGCCGGTGGAGGTTTTCGAAAACAACGGGAAAACCTCCGTGATCGTAAACTGCCCCGGCAACTTTGCCAACATCTACCGCGAGCACGACGGCGACGCTTCGGCCCTGACCGAGGTGTACTTTGACCGGGAAACCAAGTCAGTGACCGGAGCGGCTGTGATACCGCTGTGGACGCAGTCGCAGCTGACCGGGAACTATCGCGCCCTGCCGATATACGACATACTGAACAACGAGGAGCTGGGGGTGCAGCTTAGCACCTACGACCTCGAAAGGGTCGAGCAGGTTCAGCAGCACGTCACGGAAATAATGCTCGGCTGCGCAGTTCCGTGCAGCGCAGCCGAGGACCGGTATTATATCATATCGGGCGGCTATGCGGCGCAGCCCGCTGAAAAGCTGGAGCTGACGGAGGAGGAGCTTGATTCTCCGGTATTTCAGAAGATGACGTCAGCCGGGAGCGTATGCTTTGTCGGCGACAGCGTGACCCATGGAACGAAAAACGGCGGATTCGGCTGGTACAGACCGCTGGAAGGCTATCTGCAAAACGTTTCCCAATGCGCCGCCGGGGGAGCGACCACCCGCACGATACTGCCCAAGGTGAGCGGGGTCAGCGCGGATTCGCAGCTGTATGTCGTGGCGATAGGCACGAACGACATACGTTACCGCGACGAGAAAATATGCGCCATGACCGCAGACGACTACATAACGGAGCTGGAAAATTTTGTGGAGCAGATACGCAGCGTAAACTCCGGCGCGGAGTTTATATTCATTGCTCCGTGGACGTCCCTGGACAACGACCCCGTAAGTGTACTGGACGCGGACAGCAAGGGCAGAATGAACGCGGAATACGCAGCCGCGCTGAAAGCGTGGTGTGAGGACAGCGGTCACATGTTCAGTGATCCCAATACAGCGATAGACGCTGTAATGCTGCGCGAGGTACAGACGGATTACCTGGTGGATCATATCCACCCTAACCGCTATGCAGGTATCCGGCTGTATTCTCACGCTGTTTTACGCGGGAGCGAAGTCTGATTATATCACGAAACCTGGTTCGTTAGCCGAGCCAGGTTTCGTTTGTATATAATCGATCAGTTGTACCTGCATTCGAAATCTGTGAACTCTGCTGTGCCGTGAGCGGCGTAAAGTCCCGTCATGACTCCGGTGAAGCCCTCCGCGACCTCGCTGGAGAGGTACTTCGTGCTGCCGTATCCAAGCTGAACGTCGCCGCAGAAGAAGCTGTATCCGTAGTTGTCGGCCGTTATTTTGAGCACTGCGGAATCGCCGCTGATGGAAACCGCGTTCTGGCGGTGCTTTATCCCGCCGATGTTCAGCATGAGTACTGCGTTGCAGCCGCTTTCCGTCTTTTCGAGCAGCAGGTCGTAGTGCTCGTTCTCGGTGATGAGGACGGTCAGCCCGCCGACTGTGCCGACGCCGCCCGTGAGCGCTACAGTGGAGGTCATCTCCATGTTGAAATCGCGCTGGCGCATTGCGACGAATGTCGGTGAATCAACGTCGTCAAGCGTGAGGTCGGAGCCGTGGAGCACTGCCTTTTCATCGGAAAGCTCGTAGTTTTCCATGACCGGGCGGCGCATGAAGCACCATTCCTTGTCCCAGGAGGTGTTCCGGAAGGTGAACACGCGCTGCTCGTCCTGGGTGAAATCGCCCTTTATTTCGTAGCTCTCATCAGTGGTGCCGTCCTTTCCGCAGGTGAACCAGCCGTCCGCGCCGAACTGCACCGGGGTGAGGAATACCTCGCGGCCGAGGTGGTGATATGGACGCCAGATGTGCTGCTGACGGAATCCCAGCGACAGAACATGCCAGTCGCCGTACTTATCCTGGATAAGGTCGCCGTGACCTATACCCTGAATTATGAACGGAGCCTTATTGCGGTTAGTGAGGACGGGATTGTGCGGGTTGCCCTCGAACTTGCCCCATACCGAATCGGCGCGGGCGCAGGTTATCATGTGACCGTACTCCGTGCCGCCCTCCGCAGCCATGAGGTAATATGTGCCGTTTATCTTATAGAGGTGTGGGCTTTCGAGGTAGCGTCCGCCGGAGCCCTGCCAGATGCAGCGGCTGGGGGAGAGCTTCTTTCCGGTGGCGATGTCTATTTCGCACTGGACGACTCCGCCTACGCCGTTGTCGTCGGCGCCGTTGCTCATGAAGTAGGTGTGACCGTCCTCGAAGTACAGCGACGGGTCGATACCGCCCTGGTCAACGTATATAGGCTCCGACCACTCGCCGTAGATATCGTCGGTGTAGACGTAGAAATTCTGGTGGGTGGTGTCGTTGGTGGTGACCATGTAGAATCTGCCGTTGTTGCAGCGGATAGTGGGCGCGAAAACGCCGCCGGAGCTGTTTATTTTGTCAAGCATGACCTGGGTGGGGCGGGTGAGGACGTAGCCTATCTGCTTCCAGTTAACGAGGTCGGAGCTTTCGAACAGCGGAACGCCAGGGAAATACTGGAACGAGCTGCACACCATGTAGTACCTGCCGTCATGGGCGCAAACGCTGGGGTCGGGGTAGAAGCCTTTCAGTACGGGGTTGTGATATATCATGTCAGGGTATTCCTTTCGCATTTTATAGTCTGCTCTGATTATAACACATCTGCGTGGATTTTCCAACCAACTTCCGGACAATAATCAGCACAAAACGGACATGATGTGAATTTCGACACCGCAGGACACGCTGAATAAAGCGTAGCGTAACAAAATCAGACGCGTGAGTGCGCTTGTTTGAACGGGTCGATTTTGTTTTATTCAGCGTGGACTTTGACACGCTGAATAAAGCGGAGCGTAACAAAATCAGACGCGTGAGTGCACTTGTTTGAACGGGTCGATTTTGTTTTATTCAGCGTTTCCCTTGACAAAATATGCCCGGATAGGTTATAATAGTAGTAATTGACCGGACAAAACCGCAGAAATGTCCGGAAAACGGGGGGTAAGGGCATGAAACATGACGAGCAGTCGCTGCAAACGAAACAGGCGCTGTCCGAAGCACTGAAAACGATAATGAAGAAGAAGCCGCTCACCAAGATAACAGTGCGCGAGCTCGTGGAGGACTGCGGAGTCAACCGCAAGACCTTCTACTACCACTTTGAGGACATATTTTCACTGCTGAAGTGGACGCTGGACCAGGAAGTCATGTGCATGTTCGGAAATTACGACCTGGTTTCCCAGCGGCGCGAGGCGGTGGATTTCGCGCTGGACTACATAACCGCCAATCACGATATCCTGCACAACATTGTGCATTCCATAGGCAGGGAGGAGCTTGCGCGGTATTTCTACAACGATATCTACGAGCCGGTGTACAAGCTGGTGTGCGAGGCGGCGCGGATACACTCCCTGGCAGCCAGCGACAGCTACAAGGTGTTTTTGAGCAGGTTTCTGACCGAGGCGGTCGCGGGAGTGCTGCTCGACTGCATTGAGCGTGATACGCTCTGCACCAGACCGGAGGAGCGTACGCTTCTTGCGGAGCAGATAACCACTACCATCACCGGTTCGATACTTGGTTCCCTTAACAGGGCGGCGGGCAAGTGATCCTTACTGCCTGATGTAGATACCCTGGTCCTCGATGTAGTCCTCAAGCTCCTGCTTCATGTCGTCCACCCAGGTGTGGGACGACGGCTCTGCGGGGGTTCCCGGAGCGCTTTCAGGCTTGGGTGAGTTTGCTGCGCCGGGGGTGTTCTGTACGGGTTTCTTTTCCTTGTCGTTCATAGGGAGCTCCTTTCGAATGATCCTTGTTCCTATGATAGCATAAAATGCGGATAATTGCAACAGGGAGGTTATGTAAATGGCGACATGGCTTGCACATCTCCGCGTTGCTGATATGATTCAGCAGGCGTTCCCCGGGCTTTCCAGGGTGGATTTCATAGCGGGTAACATCGCGCCGGACTGCGGATTGCCAGTCCCCGGGGGATTCGACCCTCCAAAGGAAGTGACCCACTGGACTGAGAGCGGAAAGGGTCACTGCGACTACGGGCGTTTCTACCGCGAGATGATAGCCAGGAAGCCTGGAGATGGGAATCCAGCGAAGCACCTTGACGAGCGCACGCGCTCGTTTCTGTTGGGCTACTGTGCTCATCTGGCGGCTGACGTGCTCTGGGTGAGGCTGATAAACGAGCCGTGTAAACAGCGCAACATCGGTCTGTACACCTCCGACCGCAGCGAATACTACCGCCTGGTGAAGCCGGAGTGGTACGCCAACGACCACATTTACCTCCGCGATAATCCGGACGACCCGGGATTCCGCACGCTGTGCGGGATAACCGACTACCCGGTGGATTGCATTCCCTACTACGGCGTGGATTATGTGGAGCGGCAGATATACCATATCAAGCGCTTCTACCTGGAGCCTCCGGATTACAGTACGGAATTCCGTTTTCTGACCCCGCAGATGATGCAGGACTGGGTGGATACTGCTGCGCAGGAGGTAGTTGTGATATTGAACGGGCTGACAAAATAAAATGGGGCTGCATTCATGCAGCCCCATTGCTGTTACTTATTTGCTTTCTGCGGGTTCTTTTTCTTTCGGTTCCTCGCCGGAGGTTTCATCTGCCGCAGGCTTTTTCCTGTTCTTCTTGGTTTTCTTGGCGGGCTTGGACTGTTCAGCCGATTCAGCCTGTTCAGTGGAATTATCCGGTGCATCGGACTTAGCAGACTTAGCCTTTTTCGCTGCGTGCTTTCTCTTGATGAGTATGGTCCAGAGGACGATGTTTATCAGCGCGATGAGAACGCAGCCGCCGATTATTACTACCGGTATCCACTCCAGCTGCTGGAGCTGTACGCAGAAGAAGCCGCTGTTTCCGTCAAGCGCCGGGTCGGTAACTATGAGGTAGTGTCCGTTCTCGGTGAACTCAACGTTCTTCCATGCGCCGTTCACGAACTGCATTACATTCACCGTGCCTCTGCCCTCGGGCGCGAGGAATCTAAGCTGCGTCACGTTGCCCTTGACATTGCCGCTGATGGTGACCAGACGAAGCTCGCTGTTGTTGTCAGGCGCGAACACGCTGCTGCTCTGGGTGGAAACTTTCAGGGCGCTTCCGTCGTCGAACAGACCGTCCGCGAGGACCAGCGGGAATCCGGTTTCGGACTGCTCGCCGCTTTCGATAACGGTAACGTAGGGAGTGTATATCGCCTCGACCTCGACCGGGAAAGTTATGAAGCTGCTGTCGAAATCGGTCCATTCAGCGAAGCAGCCGTCCTTTGCGGGGATCTCGGGGAAATCGGACGCGCGGAGCGAACCGCCGTAGCTTACCGAAACGGTGCTTATAACGTCGCCGTCTACGATGAACTTGACGTCGATGACCGCCGCGCTTCCTGCGGTCGCCGCGAACTTTTCAAAGTCCACGGGCGCAGCCTTACCGGAGTAGCTTATGCCGTCGATACCCGCGATACCGCGGTCAACGAAGCTGTTGCGGAGCACCTCCGCGTTGTCGTCGGAGAAGTCCACATAGCCCGCGATGGAGCCGCAGCGCTCCTTGCAGTCGTAAGCGTCGAGGATAGCGGAGTTATCCGTCAGGATAAGTCCCTGACCCGCGATACCTCCGACGTAATCCGCGCCGGTGATTGTGACCTTGGAAACGCAGTTCCTTATCGCGGAAACGGAGTATCCTGCGATACCGCCCGCGTAGCTGCCGGATGAGCTTGTGACCTTGCCGTTTTCAGTGGAGCTGCGTACAACGCCCATATCCTGCCTGCCGACGATACCGCCGCAGTAGTTCTTCTTTGCCACGATCTCGCCGGAATTAATGCAGCTGTCGATGATGTCGCGTATCTTGTAGCTGAAGCTGAACGATGTCTGACCGTTGGAGGAGATGTCGTCCTCCGGGTCGAAATCCACGTCTATCGCCATGGAGCCGGTGATACCGCCGACATTCAGGTCGCCCTGCACGCCGCCGTAGTTCACGCAGGAGAGCGCCTTGCCCTGTCTGCTGGTGGAATCGTCCTCGGAAACGTCGGTGGCAATGCCGCTGTCGTCGTCATTGTTGAGGACCTTATCCTTGAGCTCCTGGAGGATATCAGTGATGTTGCTCATTTCGTCGCTTATCTTCTGGAAGTCGTCGAGGAGGATATCGCCCTGCGCCTCGGCGGTGCTGCTTATCGAGGAGAGCGCACTGGTTATCCCGGCGAAGTTGTTAGAGAATCCGTCCAGAGCCGCCGTGAAATCAGCGTCAGCCGCCGGGAATTCAACGGCGGGTTTGTCGCTAAGAGTCTTTACCGTCTTGGAGAGCTGGTCCATAGCCTTGGAGAAAGCGTCGCACGCTTCCGACAGGAATGCGGAGGCGTCCGAAGCGGAGGTGGAAGCTCCCTGGAGGTCGTCCATCGCGTCGGAAAGGTAGTCAGCCGCCTTGTCGAAGCTTGCAATGGAGTCCGAAATGGTATCGGAAGCAGCGGCAAGCTTATCCGCCGCGTCGGATATGGATTCGATCCCGTCCTTGAGCGCGCCGGAATCGAGCTGGTCGGTCATGACGTTGAGCGCGTCGGTTATCGTGTCGGAGGACTTTGCGATGTTGTCTATCGCGGAATTTATGTTGTCGAGCTGCTTGGATATTTCCTTGTATGTGTCGTCCGGGACGGAGGAGCTGCTTATCTTCTTATAGGCGTCGGTGATATCGTCGATGGCGTCGCCGGCGTCGTCCAGAGCCTTGCTAAGCTCATTCGCGGCGGTTTCGAGCTGGGAAATGCCTGCGCTTAGCTCCTTGGAATCCACAGCCTTGCTTATCGCGTCGGAAGCCTTTGTTATGTGCTCGCCTGCCGCCTGGATATTGTCGGCAGCGGCGGAAAGCTCCTCGGAAACCTTGTCGGTATCCGGAACGGTACCGGAAGCCGCCTTTATCGCAGCCGCAGCGTGTGCCGCAGCCTTTCCGAGTTCAACGGAGGCGGAGGAGAATTCGTCCAGACCTTTCTGTATCTCGTCAGCGTCGATCGAACCGGCGATCTTCTGGAGCGCCGAGCTCATCTTGCTAAGCGCCTTTGTAACGTCCTGCATGCTTTCACCGAGGTCGGCGATGCCGTCGGAGAGGTTTTCAAAGTCCCTGCCGGTGACCCATTCCTCGAGCTTGTCGCAGGCGTCGCCTATCTTGTTCAGCGCGGTCACGATGTTCTTTACCTCGCCGTTGGCGTTGCCAAGTGCCTTTATCATATCCTTTACGGCGGCGGTAACCTTGTCGGTGTCGCCCATCGCTGCCGCTATATTGTCGGCAGCGGCGCTTATGTCGTCGAGTGCTCCGGAGATTTCAGTGATAGCGCCGTTGAGGGTGTCGATACCTTCCTTGCCCTCGTCGAGAGCAGCCTGCATATCGTCGCTGGAGGCGGTTATCTGGTCGAATACCTCCTCGAGTGAATTGCTGAACTGGCTTAGCAGGTCAAGACCGTCGCGGAAACCGTCCAGCGCAGGACCTACGCCGTCCAGCGCTTCGTCCACGCGGGCGGAGATCTCGTTCACGCCGTCCGTCCAGCCGTTGTAAAGCTCGGTAGTGCGGTCGGAAATGTCGTCTGCGGACCTGCGCAGATTATCCATCTGCCAGGTCAGCCCCTGAACCTTATCGTTTACTGCGTCGCCGGCGCCCTTTGCGTCGTCTATGAGGTTATCCACAAGACCGCCGAGCACGTCCATCTCATCGAGGAGCTTCTGCACGGTGTCCTTGTCGAAGTCTATACTCTGGTAGGGCTCCATCTGACCCGCGATACCGCCGACGTCCTTCCTGCCGAATATCTCGCCGCGGTTGGTGCAGCTGTTGACGTATCCGGACTGTCTGCCCACGATACCGCCGATGTTGTAGCCGATGTGGGGATAGCCTACGGTTCCGTAGTTCTCGCAGCCCTGGATTATTCCGTCGGAATAGCCGGTGATCCCGCCTGCGTCAGTCATGGAGGAGGGTTCTTCGGAGGACATTATGCTGTCCCAGTCGATATCCTCGATGGAGAGCTTCGCTTCGCTGGCGGTGGTGTTTACGCTGCATCTGCTGGTGTCGTTGAGCAGAGTGCCGGAGCTGCTTCCGGCGATACCGCCGGAGCTGTGGTCGCCGGAGATGACCCCGGACGCGGAGCAGCCGGAAATAAGCCCTGATTTCTCGTTGATACCGGCGATACCGCCGACATTGCTTGTGCCCTTGACCTTTCCGGAGAACGTACAGCCGGTGATATTACCGGAGTTGCTGCCTGCGATACCTCCGACATATTCGGCGCTGCCAGCGGGGGAAACCGTACCCTTGACGGTGAGGTCCTTTACGAGCGCACCGCGCTGAATGTAGCGGAACAATCCGGCATAGGAGCCGTCGCCGGTTATTTTCAGCCCGGAAATGGTGTGACCTGCGCCGTCAAAGACGCCGCCGAAGGTGGCGATTGGGGAGAACTCCCCGGAAAGCTCGATGTCAGCCGCGAGGGTGACATATAGGTTCTTGCTGTAGGAATCGAGGCTACACGCTTTCGCGAACTTTATCAGTCCTGCCTCGTCGGTTATTGTGAGCTGCTCGCGGTCGCTGCCCTGCTGGGAAACAGCCGCGAATGTGGTGGTAGACATCATCTCCGCCGGGAGGGATACCGCGAGGGTCATCGCTGCGATAACGGAGAATATTTTCTGCATGTTCTTCATTTTATCAGTCCTCCGTTTCGTCCATTATGTCGTCGACGTCCTCGTCGGTTGGTACCGCGCTCGGCTCATGTGTATCCGCCGGAGCGCCCGCTGTCACGGGGCGGCTTCCGCCGGAGCCGTGGGGGAGTGCGGAATCAATGTCGTCGATATGCTTGCCGTCGGTGTCGATGTGGTTGATTATCTGGCGGTCTACCTTGTTCTTCATATCCTCGGCGTTGTCGGATTCAAGCTGTGCGCTTACCTCGCCGTGGATAACACCGGTGATCTGTGCGTCAACGATACCGGAAACGTAACCGCGTACTCTGCCGTTCACGCGGATATAGCCGGAGCGCTTCTGGACGAGGTCGCGGCGCTTGAGCGTGAAGGAGGTCTTTTCGATGATGACATCGCCGAGCAGCAGTATCTGCGGAAGCACGAACATTACCAGGAAGATGGAGATCAGCGTACCGCGTCCGAGGCAGATACCAACGGAGGATATTGCGACATCAGACGAGAGGAATCCTATCAGCAGACCTGCGATAGCGAGTATCGCGCCGGAGGTGATGATAGTCGGGAAAGCCTGGTTCAGAGTTTCGACCATGGCGTCCTTGGTGGACATGCTTTTCTTGAGGTCGGTGTAGCGGCTGGAGATAACTATCGCGTAGTCGATGTTCGCACCCATCTGAATGGAGCTTACGATGAGGTAGCTAAGGAAGAAGATGTTGGTATCCGTCAGCACCGGCACGGAGAAGTTTATCCAGACGGAGCCCTGAATGATCGCGAGCAGCAGCACGGGAAGTCCGGCTGACTTGAACGTGAACACCAGGATAACCAGTACGAACAGGAACGACAGAATGCTTACCATCAGGTTATCGGTGGAGAATACGTTGGAGAGGTCGTAGTCGGAGGTAGAGTCGCCGACTACATAGGAGCCTTCGGGGTAGTATTCCTGCACTACCTCATGAAGCGTGTCGAGGAATTCGAAGGTTTCGGGACCCTCCTCGGGGACGTTGGTGTAGAGCAGCATACGGCTGTAGTCGTCGGTTCCGAGCTGGAGCTTTGCCTTGTCGAGCTGCTCGTGGAGGTCGTCTATCGTTTCGTTGAGGTCGTCGTCGAGGTTGACGTAGCCAGCCTCCTTTTCATCGTAGATGAACGTGAACATGTCGATGAGGGGCACGGTGAACGTGCTTACGGAGGAGCTGCTGATGGAGCTTACTATCTGACCGTAGTCCTCGTTGGAGGCTGCGTAAGCCGCGTAGGCGAGCTGTACGACCTCGATATCCATGTCGGTCAGCTCTGCGAACTGGCGGGGAGTGAGCGCGTCGGTCAGGACGTAGCCGTCCATCGCCTCGATGTTCGCAAGACCCATTGCGGAATCCACCTCGGGCAGGCTCTCAAGGCGTTCGAGAAGCTTGTGTTCCTGTTCGTAGTTTCCTGCGGGGACCATTACTACCACGAGGTTGTTGGAGCCGAAGGTTTCGTCGATTTTTTCTTCAGCTATCTGGGTGGCGTTCTTGGTGTAGGTGGAAAGCGTAGAGTAGCCGTAAACGTAGTTGGTCTGGTTGGAGAGGATAAATCCTGCGACCAGCAGCACTGCGAACAGCGGAGGAACTACGAAACGTGTCTTTACGTCGAACTTGCCGACTGCGGTGATGTTCGGAACGAAGTTGCGGTGGTGGGTCTTGTCGATGAGCGGGGAGAACGACATCAGCAGACCAGGCATCAGCGTGAATACGACGAAGATACTGAAGAAAATAGCCTTACAAAGCACCATGCCGAGGTCAAGACCGAGCTTGAACTGCATGAGCATCATAGCTACCATACCGGAAAGCGTGGTAAGGCAGGAGGAGGATATCTCCGGGATAGCCTTGCTAAGGGCGGTGACGACCGCGTCGCGGGCTCCCATTGTTACGCGTTCCTCGGTGTAGCGGTTGCAGAGGATAATCGCGTAGTCTATCGCGAGGGCGAGCTGGAGCACTACTGCGATGGAGTTGGAAACGAAGGATATCTCGCCGAACATGAAGTTGGTACCCATGTTGAGCAGCGCCGCCATGCCGAACGTCGCCAGCAGGACGGGTATTTCCATGTATGTATGCGATGTGAAGAACAGAACGCCGATGATGATGACCAGAACGATCACTACAACGGTCTGCATTTCTGTCGCGATGGTTTCAGAGGAGCTGTTTCCTACGGCGCTGTTGATGTATTCGTCGTATGGCTCCAGCTTTTCTTTGACGGCGATCATCGCGTCCTTGGAGATCTGATCGTCCTCCTCACCGTCGAACGTTATGGACAGCAGCGCGGAACCGTTCTTGTAGCTGTCCTCGTCGTTCTCGACGGTGACGGAGGTCACGCCGTCTATTTCCTCAAGTTCGGAGGCGATCTGCTCTGCCTTTTCGAAGGTGATGTTGTCCAGCATGATGCTGCCCGAACCGTAGGTCACGAACTGATCGTTCATCAGGTCAAGACCCATGCGCGTTTCGGAGCTGTCGGGGAGGTAACTTGTGATATCGTTGTTGACCTGCGTCCAGCCGGTGGAAATCGCGCAGAATATTCCCGCAATGATGTAGAACAGGTAGAACGCCTTGCGCTTGTCTACTATCAATGCGGCGAGTTTTTCAATGGGTGTCTGCTTTTTCTTTTGTGTACTCATCTGCATTGCTCCGATCTTTATTTGAAAAATTATACATTGATCCAGTTAAGATTATAACACCTGACGGCTCCGATTTCAATAAACAATCGGTGATTTTTGTCCGGAAAACAGCAAAAATTCCCTTTATGGGCAAAGGTTCGGAACTTTCAACAATTTCAAGCCGGAATGTTGAAAGTTTCGGTCAAAAAATGGCAGTAGTTTCTTTAGTTTGTCGAAAAACTATAATTTATAGCAGCAGGAACTTTCAAATTTGTAGCACTAACTGGGGAGTCAAGGGGGGACTAGTCCCTCCTTGCGGGTCGAGGGCAGAGCCCTCGCTTCGCCGTCATAGACGGCGAAATATGCTGCGCGCTAGCGCAGTAAAAGCCCAAAAAGCGCTAAAGGGGTGTGGGGGAAAACAAGAGTTTTCCCCCACAGTCTTTATCAATTTCTTGACGTTTCGATTAA
>CAKSHG010000034.1 GCA_934456315.1 uncultured Oscillospiraceae bacterium
GTGTAGAAGATAGACGCGCCCTCCTGCGCGGTAATGCTGACTTCGCTGGAATTGCTGAACATGCCGCCGTTGGGAGTGATGACAGGAGCGTCAAGCGTAGGAATATCTTTGATTTTTGCCGTAAAATCGACTGAGAACTTTGCGCCGTCTGCGCGCGCAGGGTCGTAAACGCCGTCCTCGGCGGTATATGTAACAGTTACTTCAACCTCGGAGTTGTATGCGGGGAACTCTCCATTCGCACCGTAAAATCCGCTTGCAGAAACTCTTGCGTCTGTCATGGGGACGGTTTCCTTGTCGTTGCTGTTGTAAGTGATCATCAGTTCGCCGCCCGAGAGGTCAAGGTCCTCGCGGTATCCGTAGTCTGTCCTGGGCTGCTTGCTGATTTTTACGCTGTCGATATAATCGGCGCTGCAATTCATCTCTTTCTCGAACGTGACTGTGCCGTTCACAAATTCAATGTCGTTCGCCTTGACGTGAGCCTTCAGCGTGATCGTCTGCGCCTTGTGCGAAGCGGGGTCAAAGCCCGATACTCCGCCGTAAACCACCTTTGCAATTACTTTCCTGCTTCCGTCCGCGCTGGGAATCAAAACTCTGCCGAAAAGCGCAGTATCGTCCGTAACGGAGCTGTCCACGAAAGCGCCCTCAACTTGCGGTGCTGTGAAGTCGGGATCGCGAGTGGCATTGTTTAACGACTGGAGAAGCTCATCGGCGCTGGCGAATTCGCCGTAGCTTATTGTTGGGAGTTTGCCCAAAAGCTGAGGCTCACCCGCCTCGATCTTCAACTTTTCGATCTTTACGGTCTGCTCAGCGCTGACGCTGTAAAGCTCAATTTCCGTAGGTTTACCGTTCGCGTCGAGATTTCGGGTATCCTTGAGAACAACGGACGCACCGGATACAAATTTGTACTCGTTGTTTGCCCCCTCGGCAGGATCATAAGCGAGCGGCTTAGTGCCTGTTATTTTCTCGCCGTCAATAATAAGGAAACTTTCGGCTGAAGCCGTATCATACTCGCAGATATTTTCATCTGCTTCATTGCTTGTTTTCACAGTCATAGTCGGTGTGGAGTCGGATAAGCTGACATCTGCGTTCAGCGCATATGTGCCGTCGGCGTTCTGAATACCCTCAACTTCAAGAGCAGGTGCGTCAAGCTGATAGAACGTCCACTGACCTTGCCAATTCCAGTACTGTTCATTCAAACTCGTGTCTTGCGCGCAGCCGTAGAGTATGCAGTGGTCGTCCTTGTCGTAGAACTTTATGGACTTAAACTCAACGCTTGAGTATGAGTCGGTCTCAAGCTCCATCCAGAACTTTCCGCTTGCCATGCTGTCTTTATCAGCGTCAGTAAAAGTGTATTCCAGGTCGCCGGAATAAACCTCATTTTTCACAAGTTGACCGATATAAACCCTGTTGCCGTTTTCATCGTACCCGCCGAAATTGATGGTTGCCTTCGCAGGTATAGTACGATAAAGCCGGTTTGAATAGTAGTCTTCGATATCAACGCTCAGTTCAAATCTTACCGCCTGATTCAGCGCAGAGTTTTCCTCCGAAAATTCAAAATCATAGCCATTTCGGTAATATTCTTTTTCTGTTTTGTCATTGCCATCCCCCAAAATACCGTAACCGCCTCCGGAAGTTGCATCCCAATTGTAAGTGTAAGCGTTTGCTATCATGCCCACGCTCACTGTAACCGTTGTAACGGTAGCCGCAGCGGCTATCGCCCATTTCACTGATGATTTAAGTTTCATTATACCCTCCTAGTGTATTAATGCCTGTTATCCGTACCTTTTATATTATACATTTATTTTTGGGATTTGTCAATACACATGGAACCAATGACGCAAACATGTAACGAATAAAGCACAGACATGGAACGAATTGATTTTCGTTCCACGTTGGCGCTGTTTGTTGTGGCTGCGATATACAGTTATGGTCACCTCTAAAAAACTTGACGATTTCTGATTTTTGGTGTATCATAGTTTTATGCTTATCTTGATTATACAACTTAAAGTTAACTTTAAGTCAAGTACTTTCTGAAATTTTTTTGGAGGATCAGAGAATGGCATACACTGTTGGAGAAATGGCGAAATTACTGGGAGTCACAGCGTCCACGCTGCGCTATTACGACAAGGAGGGGCTTCTGCCGTTCGTGGAGCGTTCCTCCGGCGGGATACGCATGTTCCGGGAATCGGACATTGAGTGGCTGCGGATAATCGAATGCATGAAAAAAGCCGGAATGCCCATAAAGGATATCCGGGAGTATATTGAGCTT
Organism: uncultured Oscillospiraceae bacterium; assembly: GCA_934456315.1. Lineage (GTDB taxonomy): Bacteria > Bacillota > Clostridia > Oscillospirales > Ruminococcaceae > CAG-115. Next base: position 2,270 of record CAKSHG010000034.1, read on the forward strand.
GCCCTGAAAGGCGACAACACTATAGAGCTGCGGCTTAGAATGTTCCAGCGCCAGAAGGAAGTACTCCGCCAGAAGCCGGAGGAAATTCAGCACACCATGGAAATGGTGGACTACAAGTGCTGGTATTACGAAACCGCGAAGGCGGCAGGCACCGTGGAGGTCCCGCAGAACATGGACGAAACCGAGGTCCCACAGCGCTTCCGCGGGATACGCCGCGAGCGAAGCACACTGGCGTAAAATAGCCCAGGACCGCAGCGGCGCTCCTGAGGAGCGATATTGCGAAAAATTTTTTAAAAAAAATACAACGCGCAGCCATAAAAAGTTGTATATGATATTAGAGCACCAGATAATTCTGGCAATGCTCCTGGAAAGGTGAGCTTTATGGACGATAATCAGATCGTTGAGCTTTTCTGGTCCCGCGACGAGCGGGCTATAGCGGAAACCTCTGCGAAATACGGCTCGTTATGCAGAAAAATCGCGTATGGAATACTGGCCAACACGCAGGACAGCGAGGAGATAGTCAACTCCTCATATTTTCAGCTGTGGAACGCCATTCCGCCCAAAAGACCCGACCCGCTGTCGGCGTTCCTTGCCAGGGTCGTCAGGAATCTTGCGCTCAACAAGCTGAAAGCCGACCACGCACAAAAGAGATACTCCGGAGAATTCACAGTGTCCCTTGATGAGCTTGACGAGTGCGTACCGGACAAAAATTCCGCCGAAAGCGACGCTATACATATCCGGGACTGCATGAACTCATTCCTGCGCGAGCAGAAAAGAAACGACAGATGTATCTTTGTATTAAGGTATTTCAACTGCTACAGCATCGAGGAGATAGCACAGAAAACAGGATACTCGCAGAGCAGGGTCAAATCGGTACTGTTCAGAATGCGCGGCAGACTGAAAGTTCGTCTTGAGAAAGAAGGGATATCCATATGAAGCACGAAGCCTTTGTTGACGCAATGTCAATGCTCGACGACGACATCATCGCCGAAGCGCAGGAACCATTCCGCAGGAATAGCCATGGAAAGCTCATAGCTTTCTGCTCGGCAGCAGCCGCCTGCGCCGCAGTTATAGGGACGCTCCTGCTTCTGCCGGGCGGGAAAGGCGCTGAAATTCTCGTCATGGGCAGGGATATCTCGGCGAATGCGGTGGCGGTCGGAGATGGATCCGCTGACGGCGCGGACGAGCCTGAAATCAGGGCATTTTCGCTGGAGCCGACCGATATTCCGGTCAGCATAGCCCCGTGCGGTACGGCGGTCGTTACAGTTTCCGGCGGGGAGCTGTACAGCGGGGATCCTGCAGTTCCGGCAGAAACTCCGCTGGAGTTAAGCGAAAACGCTTCGCTTATCTGGAGTGTCCCGCTGTGGGACTCCTCCCTGGAATTCACCCTCACCGTGCAGACCGGAAACGACAGCCGGATACTGCTCCTTTCGTATGACGGTCTCTCCCAGGAATGGACGGTAAAAGAAAGCTCACAATAACAAACTTACAAACGGAGGAATTTATGAAAAAGTTCACATCTATCATTATCGCGGCATTTATGGTGCTTTCGCTTGCGGGGTGCAGCACAGACAACAGCAGTTCAGGCAGCGGCGCAGCTACAGAAGATGTATCGTCAGCCGCTGATACCACGTCGTCATCGGAAACTTCAAAAACCGAAGATACCGAACCTGCTCCCGAAACTTCCGAACCCGAAACCACCACCCGGGAAACCGGCAGCCCGGAATCAGGCGAGCCTGAAACCATCTCCCCGGAAACGACAGAACCGGAGATAAGCGCACCTGAAACCAGCGTCCCGGAAACGAGCACTCCCGAAACGAGCGCACCCGAAACGACCAAGCCGGAAACAACCAGTCCCGCAACAACTAAACCCGCAACAACCAAGCCAGCAACAACCAAGCCCGCAACAACTAAACCAGCAACAACTAAACCCGCGACTACCAAGCCCACAACGACTAAACCCACAACGACCTCAAATGCCCCCGAGCCGGAGGAGCCAACTGAAGTAAAAATATCCAGCCCGTCGGAGCTGATAAATTCTGCATGGGCGCTTTTCAGCGAAGATGAAAAATTCCCGGTAGTCGGCGGAGATCTGACCGGCGAAGAATGGGCAGAGGAAGCCGCTCCCTTCAGCCTGGACGACCCGTCCGAGCTTGACCGCCTGACCGGATTCCCCGCTTCCGAGATAAGCAAGATCGACAGCGCGGCTTCAATGATACACATGATGAACACCAACACCTTCACGACCGGAGCATATCATGTTGCCGACGGCGCCGACGCAGCCGCGCTCTGCCAGTCCATCAGGGATAACGTGCTCGCCCGCACGTGGATGTGCGGATTCCCTGACAAGGTCATCGTTGCGGAGGTCGGCGACTACATAGTATGCGCATTCGGGCTGAACGAAACCGTCGACCCTTATGTGAAGCACCTTTCCGAGGCGTATCCCTTTGCTAATGTAGTATTCAACGAGCCGATACTGTGATGGAGATGAAGAAAATCAGATCAGCCGCTGCAATACTGTCGGCGCTGATGTTAAGCGGCTGCGCGGTGTCCGGAAGCAGCTCCGTTCAACCGCCGGCGGAAAGCCAGCCCACCGCAGAAAGTACCTCCGCCGTAACTTCAGAAGCCGGAGAGCCGTCCGCCGACAGCGATGATGTTTACGTCGTCGACGGGTATGCCTCCAGGCTTAACTATCCCCTGGACGAAAAGTCGGTGGAGTACGCCGCAATGCGGTTCGGATATGTATACGAAAAGTACCTGAAGGACAGCTGCGACAGCATTTACGTCAGCGTGATACCCGACAAGAATTATTTCCTTGCCGGGCAGAACGGATATCCGTCAATTGATTATCCCGAACTGACTTCCCTGCTCGTGGACAAGATGGATTACGCGGAATATATCGACATTTACCCGCTGCTGGAGCTGTCCGATTACTACCGCACCGACACCCACTGGCGGCAGGAAAAAATAACCGACGTTGCTGAACGGATAGCCTCCGCAATGGGAGTTACGCTTTCCTGGGAATACACGCAGGAAACGCTGGACGTTCCGTTCTACGGCGTGCACTGCCGGCAGTCCGACATCGACATCGAGCCGGATACGCTGGTGTATCTGAATAACAGTCAGCTCTCGGAATGCAGGGTCTGCGACGCCGAAACCAGCAGCTATTCTGACGTATATAACATGGAGCTAGCTTCCGGCGACGACCCGTATGCGATATTCCTTTCGGGAGCGAGATCCCTGCTCACCATCGAAAACCCGAACGCCTCCACGGACAAGGAACTGGTAATTTTCCGGGATTCCTTCGCATGCAGCCTTGCGCCGCTCCTCGCAGAGGGATACTCTAAAATTACCCTGGTGGATATCCGTTATCTTATGCCGGAACTGCTGGGGAGGTTCGTCGATTTCCACGGGCAGGATATCCTGTTCCTTTACAGCACGCTTGTGATAAACAACAGCGCTACCATCAAATAGGCCGCATGACAAAGCCCCTCCGGCGGACAGAGGGGCTTGTTGTATGTCAGAGCCGATTCAGTTCCCTGCACTTTTATAACCGATTACGCCGGGAAGAACTTCTGCACAATGCCGATAACGAACACGACAAACACCATGACCGGGAGAATGTACGTCATATATCCGCGCATGAAGTTTTTCAGCTTCAGACCCTTTCCAGTGTTCACCTCATTGGTGTATTTCTCCCAGCCCCAGCCCCTTTTCATTGTGCAGAACAGTATCAGCACGAGCGAGCCCAGCGGGAGCACCAGATTGCTTACGATGAAATCCTCGATATCCATGATGTTCGTGCCCTCGCCCAGCGGCTGTATCCCGCTAAGCACATTGAATCCAAGGCAGCAGGGTATGGAAAGCACAAACAGCAGTATCCCGTTGAAAATGCAGCATTTTCTTCTGCTCCAGCCGGTGAGGTCCTCCACGCAGGCGGTTATCTCCTCGAAAACTGCAAGCACAGTGGAAAGCGCCGCAAACGACATGAACACGAAGAACAGACTGCCCCACAGCCTCCCGAGCGGAATATGGTTGAATATATTCGGGAGCGTCAGGAAAATAAGGCTGGGACCGCTGTCAACGTCAACGCCGTATGCAAAGCACGCCGGGAATATGATAAGCCCGGAAGAAAACGCAACGAACGTATCCAGCAGCGCCACATTCACCGACTCGCCGAGAAGCGACCTGTCCTTTCCTATGTAGCTGCCGAAGATGGCCATTCCGCCCATGCCCAGGCTAAGCGTAAAGAACGCCTGATTCATCGCGCTCACAATGACGTTTCCGATGCCGACTTTCTGCATCTCCTCGACATTCGGCTTGAGGTAGAATGCAAGACCTGCCTCGCCGCCCTCCATAAAGAAGCTGTTTATCGCAAGGATAACCATGATAGCCAGCAGAGCCAGCATCATCACTTTCGTCACGCGTTCCAGTCCGTTTTTCAGCCCTATCGAGCATATCAGCACCGCCGCCGCGAGGACTATCCCCACAAAAAGTATCATCATCAGCGGGTCCGCAAGCACGGAGTCAAAATGCTCCGATATCCCCGCTGCGTCCATCCCGGAAAGCGCTCCGCCCGCAGTTGAGAAGAAATACCGCAGCATCCACCCGGCGACCGTCGTGTAGAACATCAGCAGGATATAGCTGCCGACCATCGCCACAGCGCCGTGGATATGCCACTTTGAGCCTTTCGGTTCAAGCTGCTGATACATCTTGACGGGGCTGCGCTGCGCGGCTCTGCCCACCGAAAATTCCATCGTCAGCACCGGGATACCCAGTATCGCCAGAAACACAAGATAGATAATCACGAACAGCCCTCCGCCGTTCTGCCCTACGATATACGGGAACTTCCAGACGTTGCCTATTCCTATAGCGCACCCCGCGCTCAATAGTATAAATCCCAGTCTGCTCCCTAGTTTTTCCCTTCCCATTTAACGACCTCCGTTTTTTTGCCGCGATTTTTCCCAATCTATGCGGCGTTTTTCGACATATTACTATTATGATACTATGTTCTGCTGGAAATGTCAAGCCAAAAAACATCGGAGGAATTTAGTGATAAGTACTATACAAAAAGAAAATAATATGATATAATTAGAATAATTATACTTATAATTCAGCACAAAAGGAGAAAACAATGGAATCACATGAGAAGAAGCGAAGTACATTTTCCGGAAAGCTCGGATTCGTGCTTTCAGCAGCAGGAGCGTCTGTCGGACTGGGCAATATATGGAGGTTTCCGTATCTGGCGGCGAAGTACGGCGGCGGTATATTCCTGCTGATATACATCGTGCTGGCGCTGACGTTCGGCTATACGATGATAACCGCAGAAACAGCCCTCGGACGCATGACCCATAAAAGCCCGGTCGGAGCCTACAAGTCCTTCGGCAAGTCAAAATGGCTGTCACTGGGAGGCTGGATAAACGCCGTCATTCCGATACTCATAGTGCCCTACTATTCGGTTATCGGCGGCTGGGTCATAAAATACCTGATGGAATACATCATGGGCAATGGTGAACAGCTTGCGGCTGACGGCTATTTCGGAGAGTTCATCTCCAGCGGAGGCAGCACCGAGCTGTGCTTTCTTGCGTTCACGCTGCTGACTGTGGTGATCATTTTCGGCGGAGTAAGGCACGGCGTAGAGCGCGTTTCCAAATTCATGATGCCTGTCCTGGTGGTGCTGTCGGTGGTCATCACGATATTCTCCGTAACCAGACCAGGCGCGCTCGAGGGCGTCAGGTATTTCCTGATACCCAACTTCTCGAATTTCTCCTGGATGACGGTCGTTTCAGCCATGGGACAGATGTTCTACTCCCTGTCCATCGCAATGGGAATACTGATAACCTTCGGCTCCTACATGAAGAAAGACGTATCCATCGAGAAATCCACCGAGAACGTCGAGATATTCGACACGGGCATCGCAATAATGGCGGGACTTATGATAATTCCTGCGGTATTCGCTTTCTCCGGAGGTGATACGGAGAATCTCAAGGCTGGTCCGTCGCTGATGTTCATTACTATCCCCAAGGTGTTCGCGGATATGAACATGGGTGGCTTCATCGGGATACTGTTCTTCCTGCTGGTGCTGTGCGCCGCGCTTACAAGCTCCATCGCCCTGACAGAAAGCGCTGTGTCCACTTTCCAGGACGAGCTCGGCTGGGGAAGAAAGAAATCCACCATTATCATCACGGTGATAATGGTGCTGCTTGGCTCGCTCTCCTCCCTGGGATACGGTCCGCTAAGCGGCGTCCAGATACTCGGAATGCAGTTCCTGGATTTCTTTGACTTCCTTACGAACTCCGTGATGATGCCGATAGCCGCCATCGCCACCTGCCTGCTGGTGTCCCGCGTGATGGGCGTCAGAAAGATAGAGGAGGAAATGACCCAGGAAAACGGCACTTTCAAGCGGAAACACATCTTCAATTTTATGATAAAGTATCTGTGTCCGATTTTCGCCGCCGTTATCCTGATAAGCTCGGTCGCAAACGCATTCGGACTTATATCGATGTGACGCGCTGTGTCAGAAATCGGGAAACGCCCTGCGTTTCCCGGCGCAGCGTGCTATATAATACGAACATTGCCGGGAGAACTGCCCGCGCAGCCCGGCGCAGATTTTATTTCGGAGGTATTCTCTTATGTGGAACGGAAAAATGAAAGCAGTCACATTCAGCTACGACGACGGCGTCGTCTACGACAGACGGCTGGTGGAGATATTCAACAGATACGGGCTGAAATGCACATTCAATCTCAACAGCGGAATAATGTCAGGAGCAAGCTTCTGGCAGAACGGAGATGTTGAGATACACCGAATGAACGCGAAAGGGCTTCCCGAGCTGTACCGCGGACATGAGATAGCGGTTCACTGCCTTACCCATGCAGACCTCACCCAGTGCGATGACGAAACCATCTGGAACGAAGTGCTTCTCGACAAGGAAAACCTCGAGCGCATGTTCAGCTGCAAAATCGAAGGCATGGCATACCCTTACGGCACTTTCAGCGAGCATATCGTCGATATTCTTAGGGAATGCGGAATAAAGTACGCACGCACGACGCGCAGCACCTGCGGCGCCGCGACCCCGTCCGACCTGCTCACGCTGAACGCTGCAATGCACCACGGCGACGAGCACGCGCTGGAATACATCAACGATTTCCTCGCACTGGACCCCGCCAGAATGACAGAGCCGAAAATGCTGTACATCTGGGGTCACAGCTACGAATTTGAGGTAAACCACAACTGGGACTACATCGAGGAGATATGCCGCCTGCTCTCCGGAAAGGACGACATTTTCTACGGCACCAACCGCGAGGTACTAAGCCCGTTCTACGGAAAGTGAGCGTCTGACCGGCGCCGGAACGGTCAAACTACATACAAAAGCGGTGCAGGAAATTTTCTTTCCTGCACCGCTCTGCTTAACTGCGGGATATCCCTGAACCCGCAGTTTCAGTACCGCGAGGTATCACTGGTACTTCCACTGCTCTGAGCTCATCTGCATATCCGCCATGTGCCTGTAGATTCCGCCTGCCGCCCTAAGCTCCGCCGGAGCGCCGCTCTCGGCGACTCTGCCGTCTTTCAGCACGACTATCTTGTCAACGCCGTCCACAGTTCTCATTCTGTGCGCGATTATCAGTACGGTCTTGTCCCTGATGAGCTTGGAGATGGATTCCTGTATCAGCGACTCGTTATCGACGTCAAGTGAAGCAGTCGCCTCGTCCATGAGGATTATCGGCGCGTCTTTCAGGAACGCCCTCGCGATGGATATCCTCTGCCGCTCGCCGCCGGAAAGCTCCGAACCGTTCTCGCCTATCATGCTGTCCCACTTGTCCGGCATTTTTTCAACGAATTCCTCACAGTGCGCGAGCCTTGCAGCCGCCTTTACCTCCTCGTCGGTGGCGTCCTTTCTTCCTATGCGGATATTCTCCATGACTGTGTTGTTGAACAGCGTTACGTCCTGGAATACTATCGAATAAAGCGACAGCAGCTTTTCGGGGTCTATCTCGGAAACGTTCATTCCGCCGACGGTTATCCTGCCCTTGTCGTTATCCCAGAATCTCGCGGCAAGGCGCGAAACTGTCGTCTTTCCTCCGCCGGAGGGTCCGATGAGCGCCGTTACCTCGCCCTGCTTCGCGGTGAAGCTCACGTCCGAAAGCACCTGCTCGCCGTCCTTGTAGGAAAACGCAACATGGTCGAACGCGATATCGTAGCCCTTGTTGTCCAGCACGTCGCGCCCGGTCTGCTCCCCGTGGGAGAGTATCTCGTCCATGCGCTTGCAGTTAACGTCGATGCTGATTATCGCGGAGAGGTTCTGGAGCGCTATCTGGAGCGGCTCGTACATTCTGGTGACCACCAGCAGGAACATGAAGAACGTCAGCACGTCTATCTCCCCGCTGACAAGCAGCGAGCTTCCGACAACGGCGACCGTGCCTATGCCGAGCTTCAGCACCATCTGCGCGGAGCACACGAACGCCGCGTTGGAGAACTCCGACACGATGGCGTGCTTTTCTACAGCCTTTATCTTCCTGTTCAGCCCCTGCTGGTAGGTTTCTGTCATGTTGTAGGAGCGCAGGTCGCGCAGGGTCTCAAGACCCTCCTGTATCCCGTCGAGGCAGTCAACGCGGTATTTCACGGTCTTTTCGTGCACCCTGGTCATGACCTTCCTCGAGCAGAGGACGATGATGAACGCCACCGGCATTACCCATACCGCCGCGAGCGCCATCTTCCAGTTGAAGAAGAACAGGCTTATCACCACGATCCCTGCGGAAACCAGCGCGCCCACAAGCTCCGGGATCCAGTGCGAGGAGGCGGTTTCGATCATCGCGCAGTCGGTCATTATAGTATTGGTGAGGTCGGCGAGGTCCTTTTTCCCGAAGAACGAAAGCGGGAGCTTCCTAAGCTTTTCCGCAAGGGTCCTGCGCCTTACGCCGCTCTCAACATAGGTGGAGAGGAACGTCGAACGGTACTGCACTACCGTGGTCGCTGCTATGAGCAGGAGCACGCCGATGATCGCGGCAATGAACAGACCGAGCTTATCCGCAGGCAGGTCGCCCTCAAGCAGATAGGAGGACAGCGCATACAGCAGCCCCACCGGGAGCATCAGCACGATATTAGCCACGGAAACAGCGGCAAACGCGCGGAGCATTCCTTTTGCTCCGGTATCCGAAAGCGCGTATTTATGCTTTAATTTTTCTGTGAGAGTCATTTCAAACGCCCGCCTTTCCGACCTGCCAGGTGACAGATCTGTTGTATTCGTTCCACATGCGGCTGTAAATGCCGTTCTGCGCGATAAGCTCGGAGTGCTTTCCGCTTTCGGCTATCTTTCCGTCCGAAAGGACGTATATTCTGTCGGCGTTCGTGACGGTCGATAATCTGTGGGCTATCATGATAACGGTCTTGTCCTTTGAAAGCTTCTCGAACGCCTGCTGTACCAGCCGTTCGTTATCCGGGTCGGCGAACGCCGTCGCCTCGTCCAGTATCAGTATCGGAGCGTTTTTCAGGAACGCCCTCGCTATCGAAAGGCGCTGGCACTCGCCGCCGGAAACGTATATTCCCTTTGAACCTATCATCGTGTTCGCGCCGTCCGGGAATTTTTCGATGATATCCATGCACTGCGCGTCCTTCAGCGCCTGCATTACTTCCTCGTCGGAAGCGCCGGGTCTGCCCATTCTGACATTATCCATAATGCTCATTTTGAGCAGCCTGCTGTCCTGGAAAACATACGAAACATACTCCATGAGCCTGTCAGACGGAATGTCCCGCACGTCAGCGCCGCCTATCTTCACAGAGCCGCCCTTTACGTCCCAGAAGCGCGCTATAAGCGAAGCGAGCGTCGTTTTTCCTCCGCCGGAGGGACCTACAAGCGCGATATGCTCCCCTGCCCTTACAGAAAGGTCTATGCCGTCGATTGCGTTGTTTCCGGAATCGCCGTAGGAGAATACGACGTTCTCCAGGCTGATGGAGGGGTCAGCAGGAGCGCTGTCCTTTCCCGACTCGGCAAGCGGCGCGGCGTCAAGTAGCTCATGCACCCTGCCGAGCGCGTCGTTAACTATCATCTGCGACTCGCCCGCGTAAGCTATCTTCATGAGCGTGACGGTCAGCACTGAAGTTATTATCACATAGAAGAACAGGTTCAGGATAAACTCGTTGGTCACTCCCTGACCGGTGAACGCGAACGCCGCAATTATCAGCGCGGCGAATATCCCGTTTGCCGCCGTCGTGAATCCCACCATCGGAGCCATCATGTTCCTGGTGTAGCCGAGCGTCCATTTTTCGTATTCGTCTATCGCCGCCTTGAAGCGCTTGAACGTAAACACAGTCTGCCCGAAGGTCTTTACGACCGGGATACCCCTGACGTACTCCACTGCCTCCGCCGACATGGATTCCAGCGCGTTCTGGTATTCCTTCATATCCGCCGCCATCTTCGGACCCATCATGAGCGTACCCATAAGTACGAACGCTATCACCGCCGGGATCAGGCTTATAAGTCCCAGCCGCCAGTCGAACACCATCATCATCGCGAGAAGCCCCACCGGAGTAGCGTAGGAAACCGCCTTGTCCGGGAGATTATGCGCCAGGAACGTTTCCGTAGCCGCGCTGGAATCAGCCACTACCTTGCGGATCTTTCCGGTGCCCTCGGATTCGACGTATCCCAGCGGGAGCTTCATTATGTGCTCCATCATTCTGATGCGCATATTCGCCTGCACCCTGAACGCCGCCTTGTGCGAGCACATCAGCGCGCCTATGTACAGCGCCATGGAAAGCAGCGCGAATCCCACAGCCTCCCAGCCGTACCTGCCGATGTTGACCGCCTCCGAAAAGTTCGGCCGTACCTCGAGCACCTCCTTTATGATGAGCCAGATATCATAGAATGGTATCAGCGCTATCCAGGCGCTCACCGCCGCCAGTGCCGCCGAAGCGTAGGTCAGGTATTTATGCCCGCCTGCGTAATCCATCAGCACCGATAATGCACTTTTCTGTTTTTGTTTCACAACAATGCCTCCTTTATTTGTGTTAGCAATGGCTAACTTATATACATTTAAAAAGCAGTGATGACACTGCTTTCTGTTTGTCGAAAAAGTATCTTTTTGCCCGCGGAGCGGGCTTTTGAAATCCGTTTTTTGCCACGGGTTTCCCGGG